>NZ_JAQMUE010000001.1 GCF_028330985.1 Roseofilum reptotaenium CS-1145
CGATCAGCTAGAAGAAGTGTTGTACCAGCGCTGCCAAACCTTATTGAAACAGCCAGAATTAATTGGAGGGTTAACCGATTTTTACGGGTGGAGTGAACTCACTGCTATATCACAACTTATTCAACGGACTTGATATGAAATCCTTCAAATTCTTGTTCTTCTTGACTTACGGGAATCTTAAGTTGACGTAAAGCAAAAGTATAACCATCTAAAAAGGTCTGAAATTGACTAAGAGCTGCTTTCCCCAAATATAAACCAGAAATTCCCGAATAAATTAAAAATTCCTGAATAGCCTGGGCACAAACTTCGCATTCAAAGAGTTGAAATGAACCAGCGATGGTGGTTATCCTCTGATAAATTTCATCATCAGTTGTACATAATTTTGTCATTATTCTATATAGTACGAGCCAAATGCTCGCACTACTCTAGTGCAATATTTTAATGCGGTCAAGGCACTATGGAATTGGTTGGTAGAAACTCTCAGAGTCGATTGAGAATTTCGGGTAATAAATTTCTGGGAACTTGCGCTAGGGCGCGGTTTTGGGCATCAATGCCTCCCTCATTGTAGATCGATCGCACTGCTTGCAGTAAATAATTGAGTGCCGTATGCGCCATTTGTGGATTATTCTGCCATCTTGTCCACGCTTCGATATGATGTTTGAGGGATAATTCCAGGGGTTCAAGGATATCGGATTTATCCTTAGAACCAACTTGATGGGCACTCATCGCCAATTGATATAAAGCCACACCCAGATTATTATGGGTCGCAATTGGATCGAAAGTGAGGTTAAGGGAACCTTCAGGTTTAGTATTTTCCAGAGCTTCAATCACCTTTTGATAGGCTCCAATACACTCTTTCAAATGCTCCCGTTTCTGTTCAATGGGTGCATCGGATTGATTGGCTAAGTGCCAATAGGTCGTTCCCAGATTATTTTGTGTTGCTGTATAGCCACTAGGATTGGTTTCTAGGGTACGATATTGAAGGGCAAGTTGATACGACCAAATTGCTAATTGTAAATAGTCTTTAGAATTGTGATATCGGGATAAATTCCAATAGGCAGTCCCTAAGTTATTTTGAATCATCCCATAACTGAGGGCATCGCGATCGGGATGATAATATTTTAGGGCTTCTTGATAAGCCGCGATCGCCTGTTTCAAATTTTTAGCCGCCTCTTGATGTTGCGCTAAATTCCAATAAGCAGTTCCCAGATTATTTTGAGTCGAAGCGTAGTGCTGTGAGTCTTGATCCGACACTCGATCGTAAGATTGATCCGCCGGTTTTCTTTGATGGGATAAAGCAGACTGATACGCGGCGATCGCCTTTTCTAACCCTTCTACCGGGTTCTCATGGCGCGATAATTCCCCGTAGGCAATACCGAGGTTATTCTGCAACCGAGTATAACCTTGAGGTTGGGATTTGATCTGAGGATGGGATAGCGCTTGTTCATAGGTTTGAATCGCTTGTTTGAGCGCAGCTAATCCCTCTTCCCGGTTCGTCGTTTTCCGAGATAAAATCCAGTAGAGATTGCCTAAATCATTGAGTAAGTCTAAACGGGCGATCGCATCCTCCTCTAGCTCTTCTAGAGTCTTCCGTTGCGCGGCGATCGCCTCTTGTACCTCTTGAAGAGTGTCCGTTTTGACCACTACAGGACGTTGTGTTTCCCGTACTCCTGTGCCCAATTTCTGCTCTTCTTCCTCTTGCGGAGGCAGTTCGGCTAACTCTTTTACTTGCCCCTTTAACGCCCCTCCCCCCCGTGAATGGGTGGGCAACGGTTCAGCCACAAACTCAAATAACCCCGTATGACAATGCCAAAATCGAGGAACCGACTGTTGAATCGAAAATAACCACGGACGAGGTATCCAGATTAACAGATTCCAATCCCAGGCTAAATCCAGATACCGTTGGGCAATATATTCCAAATTTTGCAAAAAAGACCATTGTTGAGTAGGAGACTTTTGCATCAGACGCTGTACCCCAAAAAATTGGAACCCAGGGGAAAACTCACGGGGAACATGGGGAGAGAGATCTAAAGGTGAAACCTTCATCCAATCATCTTTGCGTCGTCGGGGAGGAGAGTTAGGGCTAAGAGGGAGAGATTTCTGGATTTCTTGATGATTAGCGACATTGTACCAGCGATCGATTTGGTGAACCAAATTCGGATCGTCCGCTTCTAATTCCAGGGTTACCCATCGCGGAATCTCCGAATCTAGCGGAGTTCCATTACATCGACTCTCCATATCCAGTTGATTCACCAAATACTGGCAAAAATTCGGATCATCACAAACTGCTAAAAAGAGCTGGCGGCGCACATTTAAGCTAAGGACTTCTTTTAAGTCGCGGTAGGTTTGCCAATTTTTATCTTGCAGCATCATAGGAATTAGGGAATAGGGAATAGGGAATAGGAAGTAGAATGCTATTACTTCTATCCTCCAAGGAATTAACCCCCAATTCAGGATTTCTCCCCCATCTTCCCTTATTTCCCTATCCCCCCATCCCTACTGCTGTTCTGCCTCTACATTAAAGGAAGGAAACGGTGCCGGTGTGCCTTGATAAATCGGTAAAACGCCGTTCCATTTCTCAATCATTTTCTCTTGCAGTTCAATTTGCCGCAGTTCTAACGTCATTGAAGTAATGCTAGAAGCTTGAATTTTCGCCACTTCCGCATCTCCTCGCGCTTCGATCTCCTTTTGCTTGGCTTCAGCTTCAGCAACCTCTAACTGCGCTTGAGCGGCGATCGCCCGTTGCTCCGCTTGAAATCGAGCCGTAATTTGAGCCTCAATCGATTGATCGAATCGAGGTTTACTCACAAAGCCTACAGATTCAAAATTAACACCCACCGGGCCAAATTTATCCGTTAAGCAAGTTTGTACTTCTTTGAGCAATTTAGATTGCTGACTACCGAGAATTTCTTCCGGTTTATAATTCGTCGCCGATTGATTAAAACAGTTGCGAGTTTCACTGCGGACTAACGTACCCTTAAACTGTTCTGGATCTTTCAGGTATTTGCCATAAAAGTCCTTGATTTGAGTCGTATTGAAGAAATAGGAGAGAGACACATCTGCATTAACTGTTGTTCCGCCAACGCCAAACGTAATACTTTCATCCTTGGGCGAACCTTCATCAACGGAAGCCGTCAAAATATAATACTGGACATGGTCGGGAAAAACAATAATCTCTTCACTATAGCCGTTATACCAAACTTTTCCCGTGCTAATCGTGGCATTTTGTACGCCCCGATTATTACCATACAATTCAACTTTTAAACCCACATAACCGGGAGGAATGCGTTTAACGCTAGTTCCTGGTAATACACCACAGGAAGAGAGGAAAGAGAGCGATGCACCGAGTATTGCTGCCAGAAAACCAGAGGTGATCAGAGGACGAAATTTCATTGATTTTACTCCTAAAGTGTGGATTTTTTATCTAGTAATTCCAAAACTGAAAAAGATTCATAAGGAAAGGCGGCTTTGAGTTCCCGTTGGCGACGTTTTGCGTCGGCAATTTCGCTTTGAATTTGCAGAATAGAAAGGGCAGGGATAAAAACCAAACTGGAACAGTATCCGAATACGCCTAACCAAACTTTAGCTGTACTCGGAGCGCTGACTAAGTTAGCAGAAGTGCCTAATAGCCAAAAACAGAATAGAATTTCAATGCTGCCTAAAATAATCCATTTCTTGATGGTGTTCATGTCATAGGGAATAGGAAATAGGGAATGGGTTCAAAACCCATCGGTTAGGTTCCATTTTGGCAAGTTAGGCTTACACACCCCGTGATTGTGTAGGAAGATTCACAGGCACTATGGTAAAATTGGAGGGCGGTTTATGAAGCGATCCAATGATTTCACCACAGCTAGAAAACCACTGGAATGAATTTGTATCAGGGCTGGAGGACATAGAGTGGACGACGCAACCGAATCAAGTGGCGAAGTTATCCCAAGATTACTTTCATTTTAGCCCCATTTTACAGCCTTTGTTAGGAGAAAAACGAGCAGATGTAGTCGTGCGTCCTATCAATGAAGCGCAAGTTTTAAGAGTGGTTAAGGTTTGTGTAAAGTATAAAATTCCGATTACTGTTCGAGGGGCGGGAACGGGAAATTATGGCCAATGTGTGCCCCTAGAAGGCGGAGTAGTTTTAGATTTAACTCGAATCAATCAGATCCTGGAGATTAAACCAGGATGGGTGAGAGCGGAACCCGGAGCAAAGTTAGCGCAAATTAATAAGTTAGCTGCTGAAATCGGTTGGGAGTTGCGCTTACTTCCTTCAACCTATCGCACGGCAACCCTAGGGGGGTTTATTGCTGGAGGTAGTGGAGGAATTGGCTCTATTTTATACGGATGGTTAGGCGATCGCGGCAATGTCCTAGCCGCCAAAGTGGTTACCCTCGAAGAAGAACCGCAAGTGCTGGAACTGCGTGGGGATGACGTGCAACAGGTTAATCATGCCTATGGAACCAATGGCATTATCATTGAATTAGAACTGCCCTTAGCACCGAGTTATCCCTGGACTGAAGGTATTTTTGTTTTCTCTGATTTCATGGCGGCAGCACGGTTTAGCCAACAATTAGGAGAAGCCGATGGTTTAATTGCTAAGTTAATTAGTCTTCATGCTTGGCCTCTTCCTTCCTATTTTACTGCCCTAAAATCCTATTTACCCGATGGCAAGCACGCGGTTTTGCTCATTTTTGATTACTCTGGTTTAGTGGGTGTACAAGCATTGGCACAAGAGTTTCAAGGAGAAATCACTTATATTTCCTTAACGGCAGAAAAATCCCTGAACTTGGGTGAGTTTACCTGGAATCATACAACCCTTCATGCTCGCACGGCTGACCCAAATTTAACGTATTTGCAAAGTCGCTTTCCCTGCGATCCGAAATTGGAATTAGTGCAACAGTTTTATGAGCAGTATGGTGAAGAAGTGATGATGCATTTAGAAATTGTTCGCTTCCAAGGACGAGTCGCTCCCTGCGGCTTAGAAGTTGTGAAGTTTACAAGCGAGGAACGGTTGCAGGAAATTATGGGCGATCGCGAAAATCATGGGGTTTCCATCTTTAATCCTCATACCTATATTTTAGAGGATGGAGGCAGTCGGACGATTAATCCGCTTCAAGTCAATTTTAAGCAGAAAGTCGATCCTTATGGTTTATTGAATCCCGGAAAAATGCGTGGCTGGTTGGATCAAATCAATTAGAGTGCTTCGCGCTAGCCCCTCTAGCAATAGGCAAGAGCTGGTATGGCTTAGAGTCTAAGGCTTCACCCTGTACTTCATATCAGCATAGCTCACTCGCTAGATTGAGTCTGTTGTTCATTCCCCCTATCTCCGCATCTCCCTATCCCCTCATCACAACGCAAAGCACTGTAAAGGGTAAGATTTTCTATATGGGTTATTTGAAATTTATGGTGACTTCATGAAAGCTTTAAACGGCGCTTCAAAGGCTATAACCTTTATCAGATAAGGCTTTTAGATAATTTTAAGCCCATAGGAGTTGCAATTGTCTTTATATTACCTTCATGAAACCCGGCTAACACCTCGGTGGAAGTTCTGTCATTTTTTCTATAACTGACTATTTTTGTTCTTTATTCTTAGAAAATCTTAGGGAATAGACTCAACAAAATTGAGTGTAAGCCCTGATGTGCTAGCGGTTTTGAGGGTTTATAGTAAACATAAGCTAGAAAAAAAAAAACTAGCTACCACCATTTTCAGAGCATTCAAGGAGCAATCAAAATGAGTACTTTAACTATAAAAACTTTATTTACGGCTACTGCTGTTACCCTCTCGACAGCTTTTATCGCGACCCAACCAGTACAAGCCTTCGGTTTCACCCCGTCAAGCGGTTTCACCACGTTAACCAGTGACTGGCATATAGTGCAGGACTCCTTTAAGGATGGAACAGGTGGTGGTATCGTCGGCACGAACAGCGATTTTGAAATGTTTGGCATGGCAGCCAAAGTTGAAAACGGCTACGCTCATTTTGCGTTTAATGGCAACCTGGGACTCGACAAGAGTGGTGGTATTGGACAAGGGGACTTATTCTTTAACTTCACAGGTAAGAGCTTCAAAGAGGCGAGTGCTGCCGAGAAGTTGTTGGGTGTTCATTTTGCCCCGAATGACGCTGGCAATGGCTCTCTAGCCAATGGTCTCTATGAAAATGTGAGCGCTAAAAGCGTAACGAAATGGAACAGTGGTCACAGCGGATTTCAAAGTTATCGGAATTCTGTAGCTGACAAGGGGGGAACCGTAGATTTTGGAGATTTAACGGCTGCGGAAGCTCAGGAATATCTGACAGCTTTTGAGGGTGGACATGAAGACGGTAACCACAGTATTCAAAATGTGATTAAAACTGGAGATAAAGTTGCTAATGACGGTTTTGCCTTCTTGACTGAAGCTGAACTTGCTGGTCTTGATTTTGGCTCGAATCACGTAGCAAAAGCACAGACATTTGGATTTAAGTTCGATGCCAGCAAGTTGCCTACCGGACAAGCCCTACTGACTTTAATGCACGAGTGTATCAACGATGGTATGGCGATGGCAGTTGAGTTTGAAGAGGAGCCTACCGTTGGTGTTCCTGAACCGACTAGCATCCTCACTTTAGGTCTGATGGGTTTGGGATTAGCGGGTGGTCAACTCCGCAAGAAAAATTCGTAGATGATATGACGTTGGGTTAAGCATCAGTCGCTGCAACCGTTACAGAAGCAATCTTGACAAGTGTTAAGATTGCTTTCTTATTGATGAATGGTTTTTACGGATAAAGAGCGCAGTCGATTGAAGGCTGCTGCTAACTCAAAGGGGCGAAATTCGACTAAGTTTCCTTCGCGAAACCGGGTTAGCGCGTCTAAACCTCCTTCTTGAATATCGGCAAAAATGGCTTCTAGGGTTTCTGCAAGGGTGTATTGGCCATTGAGATAGTTTTCTTTAGCATAAACCATGGCTTCGGCGATCGCCTTTAATTGCCCGACTTCAACCAACTGTTCGACATCAGCTAAATCAATGGAGTCTGTACCAAAGACGACTTGATTTACATCTCGTACCTTGAGCTTCACGGATTTATGCCCCTGACTGGGGTCTACACTCGCTCCTATGGGGATTCTGGGGGAATTTTGACCAAAATGGTCTCCACCTTCAATTTGTCGGTCTGTGGGGTATTTTTCGGCGATCGCCTGGGCTGCTTCTGTCAAGTCTTCAGGGACAAAATGATTCATGGAAATCACTGTATCTGCTACATCAAAATAGTCCCCACTTCCACCAATCACCAAGAGGGTAGACACCGCATAATCTCCATAGAGTTGGCGCACCTTATCAATGAGGGGGGTAATGGGTTCGGAGGTTTTGGCAATCAAGGCTTGCATTCGGCGATCGCGAATCATAAAATTAGTGGCAGCGGTATCCTCATCCACCAAAAACAGTTTTGCCCCAACTTCGAGTGCCTCCATCATGTTTGCGGCTTGGGAGGTACTACCACTAGCATTGGGGGTAGAAAAAGCTTTAGTCTCCAAATTTTGGGGTAAATCCTGAATAAAGGGGGAAATATCCACCCCTGTGATGGAACGGCCATCTTCTGCTCTAATCTTAACTGAGCGGCGATCGCTAACTACAAATTCCCGGCCATCCCCCGGAATATGATTATAAATCCCCAATTCGATCGCCTTTAACAGCGTTGATTTACCATGGTATCCCCCTCCCACAATTAAGGTTACTCCTTGAGGAATTCCCATTCCCGTGAGTCTTCCTTGGTTGGGTGTTTCTAGAGTCACGCGTAGGGACTCTGGAGACTCAAATGGAACGGCTCGATCTACCAATCCCCGTCGATCCACTCCACTGCGACGAGGTAAAATTGACCCATCAGCCACAAACGCCACTAACTGATTTTGGCTTAATTGCGATCGCAAGGCTTCTGCATCTTCTACCGTTTCGATATGCTTTTGTAGTTCCTCAGCCAGTAAGTTCTGATATTTCAGGGATTGTTCTACAATTTCTGGCACATCTTCACACAATAATCCCCCCGCTTGATACCCCAAAATCCGCCGACCTTGGGCCGGCAAGCCCACAGTAAAGCGGGCTTCTATACCTTGTTGTGTCAAAATTATAGACGTGCGAGATAACACTTCTTGACCGACACGAAGCATCTGAATCAGACCACTATTTCCTGTCCCTCGGCGATCGCTAAGTTGGGTACAGATTTGACAAAATTGACGCGTCAAATAGTCACATAAGGCGATCGCCCGACTACGGTTTTGATACGTTTGTAGAGGAAAACCGGCCACTTCATAGGACATCAACACCCGCACCTGACTGGGAGCAGCAAAGGGATCGCCCTGCACTCGATCAATGCAGAGCAGGAATTCGGGGAACTGGTAGCGACCACGAATATCTTTATATGCTTTATAACTGCGATCGTTCAATTGGTGGAGCAGTTGACGTAAATGCAGTTGATCGGCCATAGTTCAACAATTAATCATTAATAATGACCTCTCCCTTTTAGGGAGAGGTCTGACATAACTATTATGGACGATCGAGAGCATTGATACCAGACTGTAGTGTGACTCGTTTCTGAAAAAGTGGAAGCCACTTAATGGCTAAAACGTAAACAGAACAAGGATTCTATTGAACCTTGATAACTCAATTTCCGTGATGGTGAAAGTCCATCTCCGTAGATGTTGCGGTGACAGCATAACCCCCATCTCAAAGAACTGGTAATCCTTTAGGATGAAGCGGGGTTAAACGGCGGTAACTCTGAATCCGACAGAGAATCCCGTCTAGCATCTAGTTATGGGTAGGTATACGAACTCCCGTTTGAACCACCGTCAGGCATAAGTTGCCTATTCGGTTTGTTGGCAACAGACAAAAGTCAACAGTCCAAAGTGCCAGAAGATTTGCCGTTCTTAACTGGAAACATTCACAAGGACTCGGTGGATAGAGAGACTCTAAAGCTAGGAACAACGGAAATTGGGAACGAGATAACCCCTATTAATCTCTTGAGATAGGTCGATAACTCAAGTAGTAACCAGCGCAAGATTTATAGGGATAAGGATGACTCAAGAAGCAAACGCCAAGTTGTAACGATTTGGATACGCTGACGTGAGTCCGGTTGAATGGATTGAATAGTCCCAATATGGAACCCGAATGGGAAGCCAAGTTTGAACCCAACAGCTATGGATTCAGACCAGGACGCTCAGCCCATGACGCGATCGTAGCAATCTATTTAGCAATTAACAAAAAAACCAAGTGGGTCTTAGATGCTGACATTGCTAAATGCTTCGATAAAATCAATCACGATAAACTCCTGCAAAAACTCGGAACCTACCCCAAGTTAAGACAACAAATTAAAGCTTGGTTAAAGTCTGGAGTTATTCAAGGAAATTCTTGGTTTCCAACCAAGGAAGGGACACCGCAAGGAGGGGTAATCAGCCCTCTTCTGGCAAATATTGCTCTCCATGGTATGGAAGAAGCGGTCAAACAATTTGCCGCGTCATTTCCAGGAAATAAACGGGACAATAAACTATCCTTGTCACTCATTAGATATGCAGATGATTTTGTCATACTGCACAAAGAACAAAAGGTGATTGAGGAATGTAAAAAGATAATCTCAGATTGGTTAGCAGATATGGGCTTAGAACTAAAATCGAGTAAAACACAGATAACCCATACCCTTAAATCTGACAAAGGATTCAATTTCCTTGGATTCAATATCAGACAATACCCAATTGGAAAACACCATAGAGGTAGGGCGGGTCTCGATTTCAAAAACCTCATCAAACCCCAAAAAGAAAAAGTAAAAGCCCACATAAAACAAATAGGTGATACGATTGCCAAACATAAATCCTCACCACAAGCCGCCCTCATTAAGGAGCTTAATCCTATTATCCAGGGATGGAGTAATTACAACTCAACCCAGGTTAGCAAGGAAATATTTGTTTACTGTGATTACATACTTTTTCATCAACTTATACGATGGGCTAAACGCCGACATCCAAACAAGGGAGCTAAATGGGTTGTCAACAAATATTGGCATACAGAAGGCAAACGGAAATGGGTGTTCGGAGTTAAAAAAGATGACTCGCTTTTGAGACTAACCAAACACTCTGATACACCTATCATCAGACATACAAAAGTCAAAGGAGCAAGGAGTCCATATGATGGGGATTTGATTTACTGGAGTAGTCGTTTAGGTATACACCCGGAGATGCCTGGAGAAAAAGCCGCCCTGCTTAAGAACCAGGAAGGCAAATGTAATTACTGTGGACACTACTTCAAAGATGGAGACATACTAGAAATCGACCATGTTATCCCCAAAGCTTTGGGTGGTAACAACCGAAAAGATAACAAGCAGTTACTCCATAGACATTGTCATGACCGCAAAACTGCTGTGGACTTGATTGGTATTCGTGACAAGAACCATTCAACTGAGGAGCCGGATGAGGTGAAAGTCTCACGTCCGGTTTTGAAGACAAGTCAGAGGGGTGACTCTCTGGCTTAGTTCAACACATGGTTAAAACTTGCGCCATATTCCCTTCAATCATTGCTCCTACATCTAACGACAAATCGGGAAAACTTCGAGAGCAAATGACCCCCGTTTCATCGGGTTCCAAGTTCACATAATCTCCATCCTCTAACCGAAACCAATCAATCCGGCGATCAAAGACCTGCCATACAATATATTCTTGGATACCATTGCGTCGATAGGCTCGTTTTTTATTTCCCAAGTCAATTGCAGCACTACTTGCAGCCACTTCTACCACTAATTCCGGCGGCCCTTCTAAGTATCCGTCTTCACTCAATGTCGCTTGTCCCCCACACTCTGGACGAATGAGTAATACCCCATCCGGTTGCAGTTCATTGTCCATATCTAACCGCACCGTTGGCTCAATTCCCATTTGTACATCAGGCTTGGCAGCACTGTATACTCCCAGCCAAGTGATTAACCATCCGTGGGGTTCAGCATGGGGGGTAAATCGTAGAGGGGAAGCCATGTATACTACTCCTTTAATTAATTCCGCTTTCTTGAGTTTTGGCATGTTAAAATAGCGACGCTCAAATTCTAGGCGGGTGAGGCGATCGCCATTTGCCAGAGGTGGAATAGACGGTAAAGGAATATGGCTCTGAGATTGAGCTAATGTCGAAGTCATAGAGCTTAGAGAGTGGAAGTAGCAGATCTTGATTATAACTGAGGCGTAATGAAGCGGGCGATCGCCTCAAATATCAGAAACCGGGTTTCTTGCTACTTTTTCGAGACGATCTCGGAGTGTGGCACAAACCCGGTTTTTTGCTGCTTCCCTAGGGTTTAAACTTCAACCGGTTCGGGTTCTGGCTCTGACTCTTGCTGTACTTCTTGTTTAATCGTCAGATATCGAATGACTTCTTCCGATAGGCGCATCGCTCTTTCTAGCTGGGCAATCACCCGACCCTCTACGGTATAGTTCATCTGAATATAGATCCCTTCCCGTTGTCTAGCAATTTCATAAGCTAGACGGCGTTTGCCTCGGTGTTGGGTTTCTGCAATCGTACCCCCCTCATCTCGAATGAGGCTTTGATACTTTTCAATCATCTGGCTTACCTGTTCGTCCGTTAAATCAGGACGCAGGATGTACATCGTTTCGTAAACAAAATTTCGTATCGTCATCGGGATCTCCTTATGGACAGGGCTGACTCAGCATTGAGGCATAAGCCGACTTGCTGGATCAGCAAGGACTGACTATTGTAGGATGTCAACGCTAAAATATTTTAGTCTTTGGCGATCGGGTTATGCCTAGCTGCCAAAGCCTACAACAGTTAAGTTAGATAGATGGGTTCTTAAAATTTAAGACCGATCTCTGATTATACACAAAAAGTAGCAGGTAAGGTAATGGCCCAACGCTATGTCCGAGTCCAAACAACCGAAGGCAAGATTTATTATGGATTACTCAAGCTGAACCGCGAGGTACAAGTGCTTGATGCTCCGCCTTGGTTACAGGGACAACCCACTGAGTTAATCCTAGAGGTCGATTCCTATCATTTGCTGGCCCCTTGCGCTCCCTCGAAGATTGTGGCAGTGGGAAAAAATTATGCTAATCATGCAGCGGAGATGGGAACTCCAGTGCCGGAGGAACCCCTGCTGTTTATGAAGCCCTCAACAACAGTTATTCCTACGGATAGACCCATTTTATATCCTCCCCAATCGGAACGAGTCGATTATGAGGGAGAATTAGCGGTAGTGATTGGGAATCGGTGTGTAGACTGTAGCCCAGAAGAGGCGGCCAACAAAATTTGGGGCTATACGATCGCTAATGATGTTACCGCCCGGGATCTGCAACGTCGGGATGGCCAATGGACAAGAGCGAAAGGGTTTGATAGCTTTTGCCCGTTAGGGCCTTGGATTGTGCGTGAAATCAATCCAGGGGCAAGATTACAAACCTTTCTTAATGACGATCGAGAACCTCGCCAATCCGCTTTAATTAGTGATATGGTCTTTACTCCAGAGATTTTGGTCTCTCATATTTCCCAAATTATGACCTTAATGCCTGGAGATGTAATTTTAACGGGGACTCCAGAAGGGATTGGCCCCATGCAAGTGGGCGATCGCGTTCGAGTTGAGTTAGAGGGGATTGGTTCTCTGGATAATCCGGTGATCGCCCGCTTCGGAGCAACTCCCTAACGGACTTGAGTATAGGCCGCTTCTGAAATCGTAGGGATTTCGGCGTAACGTCCCATAACCGATTGGGCGATCGCATAACCTACGGCGGCTAATACCCCCAAAAAGATGGCATTGTTGAGCGTCTCAATGATTAATCCTCCCCGAAACACCGGTTGGAGGATATAACTCATGACCAGAGAACATAAAAACAAGACAATATCCATTAAAATCGCTTGCATGGTATTGAAGCGGATAAAGTGGTTAATATTTGGATTGCGAACCACCGCCATAAACAAGACAAAGAAGATAATCAGACTGGCAAAAGGAATACTGCTGTAAATTTGCATCAACGGCGCTAGAGGAATCAAGAGCAGTTGAAAAATGGGGAACTGCATCATCAATGAGGCTCCAAACGGCAGTCCATATAATAGTGGCAGTAGATAGGGTAAACAGGCAAAAATGCGATCGGCTACGGTGGTCGTTCCACGCCAGGTCATGGTTGAGTTCTCCTTAAGCATGAGGCAACATCATCCAATCCACCATAGCGCAAGTTCCCGATCAAAAACTTAATCCTAGCTCATATCAATTAACAATTAATTCCATTGACTATATCTGTTCCCATTGTTTATCACCCCGATTATGTTGCGCCTTTACCCCTAGGTCATCGGTTTCCCATGGCCAAATTTAAGCTACTCTATGAACTCCTCTTGAGCGATCGCATCATCACCCCTTCCCAAGTCCATACTCCCGAACTGCCCCCTGTTGAATGGCTGCAACTCGTCCATACCCCCGACTATATCCAAGCTTACTGCCAAGGAACCCTAGACCCCAAAGCCATGCGACGCATCGGTTTACCCTGGAGTCCGGCCCTAGCGCAGCGCACTTGTCGGGCTGTTGGTGGTTTTATTCTCACCAGTCAACTGGCGTTAAAACATGGACTCGCCTGTAATACCGCTGGTGGAACCCATCATGCTTTTCCCAACCGGGGTACAGGTTTTTGTATTTTCAACGATTTGGCGATCGCCGCCCGCGTCCTACAAACGCTAAAATTAGCCCAGAAAATCCTCATCGTAGACCTAGACGTACACCAAGGAGACGGAACCGCCTGGATATTCCGAGACGACCCCAGTGTCTTCACCTTCTCCATGCACTGTGACATCAACTTTCCCAGCCACAAACCGCCCAGCGATCTCGACATCCCCCTTCCCGTCGGTATGGAAGACCAAGCCTACTTACAAACCCTCGCCACCTATCTCCCCGACCTCCTCAGCCAAGTCAAACCCGACCTCGTCCTCTACGATGCAGGGGTTGACCCCCATATCCATGATGCCCTCGGAAAACTCTCCCTCACCGACACCGGACTATTCCGGCGAGACATGCAAGTTCTCAGCACCTGTCTAGCCGCAGGATATCCCATCGCTTGTGTCATTGGCGGAGGATACGCTAAAGATATGTCCGCCTTAGTCTATCGCCATTCCCTCTTACACCGCGCTGCCAGAGATTTATATTATCACTATCGGCTCTAGCCCAAAAATGGATGGCTCTTACTATCCGCCTGTTTATTTCTAGCCGCCTCACTCATAAACCGCTTCAGAGCTTTTTCCCGATTTTTCATAAACGCCGTCCAAAACCCCGGTTGGAACTCATCCATAGTTTTAGCCAGTGCCCACACATCCACCGCTAAAATATTGTAGAGCGTTTCATCTTCGCGCTTGAGGGAGTTGATTTGATCGAGTAACTGACGAGTTTTGGACGAAGGAAAGTCCTTATTGACCATTAGAAAATCTCCCTAAAACGTTGCGATACTCTTTCAATGATAATGGTTGTAGATCTTCTCTGGTGCTTGGTCGTCGCTCTCTAGAAACGGTAAAGTAGTCATTGATTCATTAAATAAGACGATTATGTTACGCAAAATTTCCTTGGGCACTGTGGGTTTATATGTAGGAGGTCTCTTAACGGTCGGAGGCTTTGTTGCCTATTTTACTAATCATCCGACCCTCAACTTAGCCGGATTTTTTTATGGTATTCCCCTCTTATTAGGAGGACTTGCCTTAAAAGCCTCAGAATTGAAGCCAGTCCCCGTTAGTGAAGAAACTTCTGCTGAGGTATTAGCCCTACGGGATCAACAAGGAACCTCCACTCAACTCCAGGTATGGAAAGATGTGACTCGGTATCGATATGGCCAAGAAGCTCATCTGGATGAGTCTCTCAAAAGTTTAGGCTTAAGTCCAACCGATGAGGAACGCCCCCTACTCATTGGCATTCGAGAAGTGGCTGTTGATAGCTGTTATGCTTTGGTTTTAGAATTTGAGTCTCCCTTTGTCTCTTTAGACGCTTGGCAAGAGAAACGAGAAAAAATAGAATACTTTTTTGGCCCCGGTTTGCGGGTTGAAGTTGCGCCTCAAGAGGGAGAAGAAGATTGTTTTGATATCTTCTTAATTGCTGTGGGTGAACCTGCTCGAGTCAGCTAACCCTCTCTAGTGAATGATTTCAACTTAGGATTTTTCTAAGCGGACTACATACCACTGTAAGAAGGCTCCTGGGCCAAGATCGAGTTCACAGGAGGTTTCCATCAGAGACTTGGCCTGGTCTTCTAGGGTGGTGAATTTTTGTAAATCTCTGGGTAATTCCTCTTGGAGTTGGCTTAAACAAGCTTTAAGCTTATGAAGCAATTCAGCTTCTGTTAGGAATTGCTCCGGTTGATTAGACTCTAAAACCACAAACCCATCGGACTGATACATGAGAGAATCAGGCATTTTAGTTCCTCTATTTAAGTTATTCATTTAAAGTACAGCACTTGGTGCTGCCCTGAGTCCCTATCCCCTCAATCTGGCTCTCAGTAGCGGTCTCAGGGACAACCTTGGACAGGGGAACTTTAAATCTCCATTATAAAGGCGAGTTTAAGAAAATTTTAGCCTAACTGAATTTGAGGCCCCACTTCCGATAGAATGGTAAGAAACCCCAATTATCTAATTCGGTGTTGGGTCATTCATCCTCAGGTTGGGGGAATTCTGAGAGAATGACGCTGTTTTGTTCATTTTCCGATCCCCCTGGAGTTAAAACCTTTAGTATTTTAGCAAAAATTGACTCGTTTGTTCTATGATTTTATCCCTAAATCGTCCCACTGTAACATCTAAGCCATCTAAGATAGAAGTTCTCAAAGAAAATAGTGATTTTCTCAGAGAACCGGTCGCTTCAGAATTATTGGAAGATACGACCCATTTTTCGGCCGATGCGATTCAAATTCTGAAGTTTCATGGTTCCTATCAACAGCTCGATCGCGAAAATCGCAAAATAAATGGAGAGAAAAGTTATCAGATGATGCTCCGTACGCGCAGTCCGGGTGGGTTTATTCCTCCAGAACTGTATTTGGCGCTAGATCAGTTATCGGAAACCTATGGAAATCAGACCCTGAGAACAACAACTCGGCAAGGGTTTCAGATTCATGGAATTCTGAAGAAAAATTTGAAAGCGACGATCGCCACCATCGTCAAAAATATGGGGTCTACCCTAGGGGCTTGTGGGGATTTAAATCGGAATGTGATGGCTCCGGCTGCCCCCTATAAAACGAAGCCAGAGTATCAATATGCTTGGGAATATGCGAATAAGATTGCAGATTTACTCAGACCACAAACGGGAGCCTATTATGAGATTTGGCTCGATGGGGAAAAAGCGATCAGCGCGGAAGAAGCCCCGGAAGTTAAGGCAGCGCGAAATAAAAATGTGAATGGCAGGAATTTCACGGATAAAGAAGAGCCGATTTATGGTACGCATTATATGCCCCGTAAATTTAAGATTTGTTTGGCTGTGCCGGGGGATAATTCAGTCGATATCTTGACCCAAGATATTGGTTTGGTAGTAATGACGAATGCACAGGGAGAGTTAGAAGGGTTCAATGTGTATGCAGGGGGTGGGTTAGGTCGCACCCATAATAAAGAGGAAACCTTTGCACGGGCTGCCGATCGCATTGGCTATGTGGATAAGGACGATGTGTACGATCTAGTGAAGGCTGTTGTCGCTACTCAGCGAGATTATGGCGATCGCCACCAGCGCCGTCATGCCAGAATGAAATATCTGCTCCATGATTGGGGTGTAGAGAAATTTCGCGCTCAGGTCGAAGAGTATTTCGGTAAACCTCTAGCTCCCTTTAAACCGCTCCCGCCATTTAAATATCAAGATTATTTGGGTTGGCAAGATCAGGGAGATGGTAAGCAGTTCTTGGGCTTGTCCGTTGAAAATGGTCGGGTCAAAGATGAAGGTAAGTTTCAGCTTAAGAGTGCTTTGCGGGAAATTATTACCCAGTTCCACTTACCCATGCGCCTTACGCCCAATCATAATCTGATTATCTATGAAATTGATCCTCAAGATCGAGCGGCAATTACCTCCATCTTCAACAAACACGGAGTTGAAAGCGAGCCCAAACGCCTCGATTCCTTAGTCCGCTATTCCATGGCTTGTCCAGCCCTTCCCTTATGCGGCCTAGCCATTACTGAATCAGAACGCGCCCTACCGGGCATTCTCTCCCGCATCCGCACCTTACTCAAGAAAGTTGGATTACCCAAAGAACACTTTGTCGTCCGCATGACCGGATGTCCCAATGGCTGCGCTAGGCCCTATATGGCCGAGTTAGGATTAGTCGGCCATATGCCTGGAGCATACCAAATCTGGCTGGGAGCAGACCCCAATCAAAACCGGCTCTCTCAACCCTTCTTAGATAAGGTCAAAGATGAAGACATTGAGTCCACCCTAGAGCCATTATTCGTCTATTTCAAGCAAAGTCGCCTCAATAACGGCAAAGTCGAGAGTTTTGGAGATTTTTGTCATCGAGTTGGTTTTGACTCGCTCAGGGCGTTTTCTGAAAGTTATACCCCAGGATCGGGGTTAGTTGCTTCGGGTAAAGACTCGGGTAAAGCCCGATACCGGATTGGGGTGCGGGATACGGTTTATCAGGAGTTTAAAGATTTAGCCACCCAGGAAGGCAAGTCTATGACTCAATTGGCGACTGAGGTGTTAGAAGCCTATATGGCTGAAAAAGGTTAAACCCGGTTAATTGAGCATAGAAGAAACCGGGTTTTTAGCAAAAACCCGGTTTCTATTTGGTTACAGTGGTGTTTGAACTTAAAGGTTTTCTGGATTCAGTAATTAACTATTAATAATTAATGATTAATTACGACCTTTCATGTACGGTTAAGGGGCAAAAAAATCAGCTACTATAAGTAATGTTAACGTTTACCAGGCAAAGGAGATGGGTAATCCTCTAATTGGAGTGTATCACCTGAGTAAAACCTATCCCGTCGCGATTAAGGAATCGGGATTTCAGGGCACATTACGGCACTTCTGGAAACGGCAGTACCGCCAAGTTGAAGCCGTTAAAAATATTTCCTTTGAGATTGAAGCGGGTGAAGTCGTAGGATTCTTAGGGGCAAATGGAGCAGGAAAAACTACGACGTTAAAGATGTTGACGGGTTTGGTGCATTCCTCTGGCGGCCAGGTGACGGTAGGAGGATATGTGCCCTTTAAGCGTGAGAGGAATTTTTTACGCAATATTACGTTGGTCATGGGTCAAAAACAACAATTGTTGTGGGATTTGCCGGCCATGGATTCCCTGCGAATTAATGCGGCAGTCTATGAGTTATCAACCTCAGAATTTCGATCGCGTTTAGGGGAACTGACGGAACTGCTCTCATTACAGGAGAAACTAACACAACCCGTGCGTAAGCTGTCCCTAGGAGAGCGAATGAAAGCAGAACTTTTAGCGGCTTTGCTGCACCGGCCACAAGTGTTATTTTTAGATGAGCCAACTTTGGGATTGGATGTGAATGCTCAGGAGAATGTGCGGGAATTTCTGAGGGAGTATAATCAGCGGTATGGGGCGACGATTTTGTTAACGAGTCATTATATGGCTGATATTACTGCATTATGCGATCGCGTCCTCTTAATCCACAAAGGAGAATTAGTCTATGATGGTTCCTTGCAAAGGCTGCTCGATCGCTTTGCGCCCTATCGAGAAGTGCAAGTAGACTTAGCCCAAGAGTATTTAACCACAGAATTGGAAACTTACGCAGAAATTGAGGAGATCGCCGGTCACCAAGTCCGCTTTTTAGTCCAACGAGAAGCCTTAACTACCACTATTTCCCATATTCTCGCTGACTTAGAGATTGTCGATCTCAAAATTACTGACCCTCCCATTGAAGAAATTATTGGTCGAGTCTTTCGCACGGGAATGACAACATGAAATTCACTCTAAAGAAAGCCCAAACCTTTCTCGATACTTATTATGCCCACATGGTTGAATATCGAGCAGAACTGTTTTTATGGGCTATCTCCAACAGTTTACCCTTTATTCTTATGGGCGTTTGGATTGAAGCGGCTGATAGCGGTCAATTTGCTTTAAGTTCTATCGAATTTGGGCGCTACTTTTTAAGCGTCTTTCTCGTACGCCAATTAGCATTGGTTTGGGTGATTTGGGAATTTGAAGAGGAAGTAGTGCAGGGTCAACTTTCCCCAAAATTATTACAACCTATTGATCCGGTTGCCCATTATCTCGCTCGCCATATTGCAGAACGGCTGGCAAGAATTCCCTTTACCATTGGCTTAGTGGTTTTATTCTTTGTGCTGTATCCCCAAGCTTTTTGGATACCCAGTTGGCAGGAGATCGCCTTTTTTCTGGTCATTACTCAAATTGTCTTTGCGGTCCGATTTGCACTTCAATATACCTTCGCTATTTTTGCCTTTTGGACAGAACGGGCTGGCGCTCTAGAGCAATTTTGGACGTTATTGTATGTCTTTTTATCCGGAATGATTGCCCCTTTACAAGTGTTTCCTCCTGTTGTCCAAGAAATCCTCTGGTGGACTCCCTTTCCCTATCTGATTAATTTTCCTGCCTCTGTTCTCATCGGTCTACCGGTCAATTGGGGTCGCGCCCTTTGTACTTTAATTGGATGGGGACTGATTTTTTCTGCCGCTAACCGTTGGTTATGGCGCAAAGGATTAAAACACTATTCGGGCATGGGAGCGTAGGAATTAAGAGTGATAGTGAATCCGTGCTTGAAAACCTTGGACTTTTTGTAAAAATTCCAAATTACTAATAGGCTAAAACTGTTCCCTGTTTCCTAATACTATTTCTTTTATGAAGCTGTGCTTCATAAAAGAAAATGAAGACATCATGGGTAGGAGAATAGCAAAAAAAAGGGAGGTTTTTATGGCAGGTGTGTTAAAAGTGAGTGTATCAGAAAGTGTGGGGGAACTTCAAAATCGCTTAAGCAAGTCAAAAACAGCGAGAGAAAAGGAAAGGTTACAAATGCTATATTGGCTAAAAAAAGGTAAAGTTAGGTAATACTTATATAATGATTATGTGATTGGTCTATTCATGGAAGGCTATGGCAATACTCCCATTCATAACTTTTCTCTATTTCTATGACCTATTTAATCTGTACTATTTTGGTGTGGTGTAGGATGAGTCTGTGTGAGATATGTGTGAGCGCTCCCCTTGGGACTAGGGTGTTGCAGGTTCAAAGTCTAGAAACCAAAGAATATTGATGAATCGGGATGACAGGATTTGAACCTGCCCTACTTCTTAGGGCTAACGCCATTTGAATAGCTAAAAGCCTTACTCAATATACATTCAACACACTGAACCTTGAAAATGTGTTGAAAGTGTGTTGAATATGGACACCTACATAAAACAAGCATGGAGCCTGGTGAATGAGTACTTCTACTCTAACTCCATTGACATCTCCAAGCAGGTAGACCATGAGCTAGTGAGGGCATACCTCAAAGCTTGC
>NZ_JAQMUE010000002.1 GCF_028330985.1 Roseofilum reptotaenium CS-1145
ATGGTAGGCTACGCCCAGGGACTCTCTACTCTGGTGGGGGACTATCTTAAGGAGTCGGGGCATTGCTTTGCTTGGACACTCTTCATTTATATCGTAACTTATTCATCGGACTTGATATAATACCCTTTCCGATGAAGCGCAGCTTCATAGGGAAAGGGTATAAGATGGCAGAACTATAAAGACCTGAAAAGCCTACAGCAAAGGCTTTCACAAGTCCTTGATTCCTTCGATAAGGTAACGATCGCCTCGATTACTGGATGGGACTACTTGGTCGATGCCTTATTAAGCGCAACTTCATAGAGAAATAGTATCAGATTCCCTAGAAAACTAAAAAAAAGGAGCCTAATGGCTCCCCAAGTTCTTCATATAGTTTAATTCGGAGGAAATCAGACTACCTGACTTGATGCATACCAGCTTCAACAGGACTTGACCTAGGCATTCTTGCGGCGCTTGGACGCAGCAACCAGACCGCCAATGGCAGCTAAACCGAGGAGAGTGGAAGGTTCGGGAACTTTAGCAGCAGGTTCACCTACGGTGAACTTGAAGTTGCGGGTGAAGGAGAATCCATCACCCGCATCAACTACACCAGATTGATAGGAACCTTGATCGAATTCACCTGCGGAACTGGGAGTACCAAAGCTGTAAGCGTAATTCCATTTTGTACCTCCGTCCAAGCTGTATTTAACGACTTCACTAGCCATCATTTGGGATAATACAGGGTAGAGTGGGTCGGCTACATTAAGTTGTAAACCGCTAGCGAAGGTGTTATGACCGGCTAATTCAAAGGAGTATTCGCCATTGTTGCTCGTAACAGATTGAATGTTGGGGTCGCTCAAACGTTGGAAAACATTTTTGGTGGACAAGAGAGGGTTGTTTTGAATATGCCCTAAAAGAGCAGCACCAGAGTTAATGCCAATGTTTAATGCATTGAACTGAGCTGTATAAGCGCTATAAATTCCGTTAGTCCAGGCAGTTCCCAAGCCACCTAACCAGTCAGCTTGACCGACGGAACCAAAGGTGATGCTGCCGTCGGTGAAGTTAGCGGTTAAGGTTGAGGGGGTTTCATTTGCCCAGCCATAGTCGATGTTGTCATCTAGCTCAACGTTACCTGTATTTCCCAGAGCGTCCATAATGGCTGCGCTGCCGTTGCTACCAGAAAGTTGAACTTGTCCGCCACCAATTTCTTCAAATACGCGAACATCTCCACTGGTGCTAACTCCAGTTAAAGTACCGGCAAATGCGGGAGCGCCGAGGACGCTAACACCGGCGACAACGGAAGCACCCATAGCAATTTTTTTCATAGTGTTAAACATAATCTCAAGCTCCTAGAATTCTGTAAGTGTGTTGGGTTGACTTGTAATTTTCAATAAGTTGTTGGGAACTTGCTATCCTCTCAACTGAGTCCCATCCTAAGTTGATATTTGGGGAAGCTATGTGACCGAGTTCACTAGAGCAACGTGATTGTTATTCTTTGGAGAAACTCTATTTTCTTCCTCGCTTTGGGTGGCTCAGTTTGGGGAAGTTATTGCCTTGCAACTTGCTCCTATCATAGCCTCAAACCCTTGACCTGTGGTGAAGTTAGGATGAAGATTACAACAAGTTTCTATAAAGTTTTCCAGGAAATTAAGATGCCATTTTCCGTATTTCTACGATTGCAAAAACTGGCTGATCCGAGTGGCAGCCTGTTGGAGAATGTGGGGGTCATGGACGAGGGCAAAACGGACAAAGCCCTCTCCAGAAGGGCCAAAACCAGCTCCAGGGGAGGCCGCTACCCCTGTAGTTTCCACGAGTTGGGTGCAAAACTTGACTGAGTGTTTTTCCCATTTCTTCGGTAATTTGGCCCAGACAAACATGGTGGCAGCGGAGGGAGAAATCGGCCAACCTATGTCGTCCATGGCACGAATAAAGGCATCGCGACGCTGTTGAAAGCGGTTAATCGTGGTCTGGATATGGGTTTGGGAGCCTTGGAGGGCGGCGATCGCCCCATTAAAGATGCCTTGGTACTGATTAAAGTCTACCACTGCTTTGACTTGGCGCAATCCAGCTATCAATTGGGGATTGCCGATCGCATAACCCACCCGAAATCCACCCATACTATAGGTTTTGGAGAAGGAGAACAATTCGATGGAGATAGCTTTATCGGGGTCGGCTTGGAGGACGGAAGGAGATGCAGGTTTGCCATCAAAGACAAATTCGGCATAGGGTGCATCGTGGACGAGAGCGATATTGTGGCGCAAACATAGGTCTACCGCTTCTTTGAAGAAGGATAAGGGCGCAGTGGCAGAGGTTGGATTATGAGGATAGTTGAGAACCATCATCCGCGCTTTGTCTAAAACAGAGGGGGGAATATCCCTAAAGTCGGGTAAAAATCCATTCTCTTCTCGCAACGGGAGAGTGTAGATGTCTCCCCCGGCAAAGCAAACCCCACCATAGTGAGACGGATAGCCCGGATCGAGCAAAATAGCGATATCTCCAGGGTTAAGGATGGCTAGAGGAAGATGAGCCGTGCCTTCTTGAGAACCAATTAAAGCCAGGACTTCCGTTTCTGGATCGACGGGAATGTTGTATTTATCGGTGTACCACTTCCCACAGGCTTGGCGGAATGGTAGGGTACTGTTGAACAGTTGATAGCCATGGGTGCGGGTATCGGGGAGAGTTTGGGCGATCGCCTCGATCACCTGGGGGGCAGTGGGTTGATCGGACGATCCCAAGGATAAATCAATGACTTCTAAACCCGCAGCTCTGGCTTTCCCTTTGCCGCGATCCATATCGGCAAAGACATTATGTTCAAATGATTTGAGGCGATCGGCAAAACGAATCATGAGGTAGGGAATGGGGGGATGGGTTACAGGTGGGGCTGGATCATGTCCACTAATTTTTGTTTGGTGAGTGCCCCTTCATCAGCAGCGATAAGCTCTCCAGACTTGAACAGGCGCAGTCCTGGAACGCCCTCTACTTTATACTTATCTACCGCTTTAGGATTGGGGTCTACTTCCATTTTTACGACTTTGAGGCGATCGCCATATTCGCTGGCAATTTGATCAATTGAAGGACTCACTAAGCGACAAGGACCACACCAACTCGCCCAAAAGTATACTAGTACAGGTTTAGAGGCTTGGAGGACTTCAGATTGAAATTGATCGTCGGTAATCGTAATTGCGGTACTCATAAACAATCACAGCAGTTCTGGAAACGACCTATTTTAGGTTAGGTTAGGTTATTATACCCCGATCCGGGACTTTCTTTTTGATCAACTAAAATTAGAGCTTCTTTCCATGAATCCTATTGTTGCCTCTGAGCTGAACACGTTTACAGAAGAGACTTCTATCCGTACGATCCAAGCGCTCCAAGAGGAAGCGATCGCAACTCCCTTAAGTCCCGAACCTATTGTTACGTCCTATCTCCATCAAGGCAACGGCGGTACTCCGATTGTCTTATTGCCTGGGTTTGACAGTTCGGTGTTAGAGTTTCGGCGATTATACCCTCTGCTAGCGGATCGTCAGGAGACTTGGGCGATCGATTTATTCGGGTTTGGGTTTACCGAAAGACGGCCCAATTTACCCGTGAATCCAGAAGCAATTAAGGTTCATTTACATTCAGTTTGGCAAACTCTGATTCAAGAACCGGTGATTTTAGTCGGCGTTTCCATGGGAGGTGCAACGGCGATCGATTTTAGCCTTAGCTATCCCGAAGCCGTAGAACAGTTAGTGTTAATTGATAGTGCCGGATTTGCTAACGGTCAGGCTATTACCGCACAATGGTTAAAACCCCTCGTCTATGGGGCAGCTAAATTTTTACGTCAATCTTGGGTGAGGCAGTCTGTCGCAGTCCAAGCCTATTATGACCGAAAATGGGCTTCTGTCGATGCTCGGCTCTGTGGAGCGCTGCATTTAAAGATGCCTTATTGGACAGAAGCGATGGTCAGTTTTACTCTCAGTGGCGGCTACAATAATATGGCGGACAAGGTGAGGAAAGTTACTCATCCGACGCTTATTTTATGGGGAGAGGGCGATCGCATCCTTGGCACTGCCGATGTTCCCAAATTCCAAAACGCCATCCCCCACGCTAAAGTCATTTGGATCGAGCAGTCTGGTCATACACCCCACTTAGAACAACCCCAAAAAACCGCCCAACTGATTTTAGAACACTGTAGCCAACCCTCCTTACGCTTGAGATGATGATTAAGATTAAGCCGCAAACTTTGCACTGAACTACCGAGGCGATCGCCCCCAGTGTAATACGATAGAGTATCAATCCTACCTAACAGCTCTCCTGTAGTGACGCGCCAACCCCACGATCAATTTGCCAAGCAGTACCTCAAAGAACTGCTCGAACCCCTGGGAGAAGTAGAAATTAGCCGGGAAATTCCAGGGGAAACTCTGGCTATTGACCTAATTTTCGAGCCATCCCCTAAACCACCAAGCAACCCTCCAGCATTGGGTTTACTCTCTCAACTGGCTTCTACACCTTGTTTACTAGAACCCTATCGAAATTGTCCCAGCAACCCAGAAATTCGCAACTGTATTCTGAAACTTTTCCATGTCCATGCAGAGCTGCAACGTCAAGCCAAACGGGAACAGCGAACCCTTGATGAAGAGCAATTGCCTCGACTATGGATTTTAACGCCAACTGTTTCTGACAGAGTATTAGAAGGGTTAGTCGCTCGTCCTGACTTAAAAAAATGGTGTGCAGGAGTGTATCTTTTAGGAGAAACGCTCAAAACGGGTATTATTGCCATCAACCAACTGCCGGAAACCCCAGAAACCTTATGGTTAAGGATGTTAGGGAAAGGAGGAACTCAGAAAAGAGCGATCGAGCAAGTAGTGGAACTACCGAAAGAAGATCCTCAACGGCGAAATATTCTACAGTTAGTGGGGATATGGCGGATTAATGTTGCCAGTAAAATAGAGTTAGACACAGAAGAAAGGGAGTTGATTATGGAATTATCACCAGCCTATCTAAAATGGCGAGAAGATACGATTCAAGAAGGAATTCAACAGGGACTTGAACAAGGGATTGAACGGGGACAGCGCTTGATGATTGAAGCCTTATTACGAACTCGGTTTGGTGAGTTAGATGAGCCGCTTTTGGGCATGATTGACGCTTTGTTGGTATTATCTCCAGATGAGTTTATGCCTTTGTGTTTGCAGTTATCCCGTGAGGAGTTATTAGAGCGATTTGGCGATCGCCAACCTTAAATGTAGCAGGACTTACCCATTGACTCTATCAGTAGGGTGTGTTATCGAAGCGCAGGGCACCAATCCGCCATATATCGAGTCGTTGCGTAAGTCCTAATGTAGCCTTCTTAAGGGAGAGGGCACAATGCGATCGCCAACCTTGACAGCCAACTCAACTGGGACTTATTCTATACTCTAGGGTAAGCTACTGAAATATACACTCAGGTGTAGAGCCATGGACTTCTCAGAGATTCAGCCGGTATCGCTCAACTCCCATCTTGGGCAACCGATTTCGATTAATAACGCTGCCGATCTAAGTCTGTGCTTCAATAGTATGGCTAATGTGGGCGATCGCGTCGAGATGTTCTTCTCCATTGCCGAAAACGACCCCGAAGTAGCCATCCGCTCCTTCATCACCGTCATCCGCAATTCCACCAGCGCCCCCATTCGAGCCTTAGCCATTCAAAGCTTAGGGAAAGTTGCCCAACCCTACAAGCAAGTGTTAGCCTCTTGTGAGTCTCAAGAAAGCCAAGACTTATTAAAGCTCCTCTGTGCTGAAGTTCAAAGTCGAAAAAACGATCTCACCGCTTGGGCTGCCATAGAAGCATTGAAAGAAATAGGATTTTCTACATATCATATTGAGCATCCAGATGGGGGTAATTTATCCGAGCCACTTAGACGAATTCAAAATGAAATTCTAGACCGGCAAGTTGCACAAATAACGAAAATAAAACAAGCCAATACTAGAGGACAGCCCACCGCAGAATATGAAAGGGTTTTAGAGTTTTGGGCTTATGGGCCAATATCAGAATTGTTTAATGAAAATCTTGAGCACTTTAATTACTTAAACCTTGTCCGAGATGTTCTTCACCTTACTCAAATTCGAGGAGTCCAGTTAGGGTTAAGTGCTAACAACCCAGCCGTTAGACAAGAGTCTTTTACCAAGGCTCAGGAAATATTTCGATCGTACTCTAAATCTAAAGATCAGAAATTCAAGAAAACATTGGGGGAAACTCTTAAAATCCGTTTCTTGAAAGAAGAGAAAAGTGAAGACAGCGACTTGCAAAAGCTGACTCAGGCAATTTTATTTGACCAGCCCCTACAAATAAGATTCAATATTCAGAATTTAGCACAAGTAACTATTGCAGAGATGGAAGATGAAATAGCTTTTCTAGAGGAAGAATGTGATAATCTTTCTACGGTTTTCTTATCTGCTATAGAAGTTTCCAATGACGCTGGTTTAAATCAAATTCTCAGGGAGACTCAAAAGAGTTACTTATATGAACCAAAGGTATGGATAGCCAAGCTAGATGAACAGATAGGGCTAGTTGAAGCTGAAAGGCTTAAAATCTCTCATAATATTAGCTTATTAAATGAGATATTTGAAGATATCAATAGAATCGAGTTTAGGAAACTTGAGCCTAAAGATCTTAGAAGAATAGAAGCCAGCAAAGGTCCATACGATCGTAATGATTTTAGCCGTTATGAACCATTCGATTCTAATAGTACTAGCGGATGGGATCGATTAGAATACAATGAATTTTGTTTTTTGCACAGATCAAATGCTTTATATCGCTAACGCTTCTTAAGAATTGTAGAAATACCAAGGTCATTGATAGAGTGTAGAAAATTAAGTTGTGAAGTAGATTCTATCAAAAGCGATCTAAAACACTTAATTGGTTATTGTTTAAAATCCCAGAAATATTACCTAAAATAAAATTTAGAATAGGAGAAAATATTGTATGTATATGTGTCTTTTATTTACTTTACTTGTATCTTGTATAACTTTTTTTATTCCGACTATTCCGGGAAAAATAGTCTTTTTTTTAACCGCATTGTTTCTGGCTGGATATGCAGATCATCTCAACTCTCGTAAAAAGGATCTAGAAATATTTAAAAGACATGAAAAACTGCTGTCTATTTCAGATAAACTAGATAAAAATTGGAAATCATGAATAATGATGTTACTTTAAATTTTGAGATCACTTTTAGCGTAGGTATGGAGAATTTAAAGTCTTTAGACAATGGCCTCCCTAACAAGAGTATACTGTTGCAATTACTATCTAAAGTAGACCCTAGCATAGTTTTATCTTGGAGATACTTATATACTCCATCAATAAAACAGTCTCTGAAACTATTATTGGTCATTAAGATACGATCAGAGATCAAGAAGCCTAGTATGATTGAACAGATTACTGAGCTTCTGAAGAAAAGTAGCCTTAGCCGATTTTATCATTTCCAACTTATAGATGAAGACTTCTTGGAACTTAATTCCGTCCGTTCAATCAGTGAAGTCATTAAACATGCAGAATTAATCAATCCACCCGGATTAACGGGATACCTACCCCATAGTTTTGAAACCCATTTACAAGACAATGACTTTTCCTTACTCAACTTCCTACAAAGCGCCGGATATCAAGACTTAATCTTAGAATTTTCCCTACAAACCCATAACCCTGCAACTGAACCCACCCATTGGAAACCCGCACTCGACGACTTAGTAGAGCGCCTCAACAAAAGCGAACATCGCAAACACCATGAAACCAACCAAGCGCTCCAACTCTACAGAAAATATCAAAATCATTACGCCAACAATCAGCTTTTCACCTACAACATCAAAGCATTAGGAAAAAATTCCACTGATACCTTTGCCATTCTGCAAACCCTACTCGAACTCACCACTCCCAACACCACCAAACACATCCCCCCCATTCTCACCTTTCAACCCGGTGATTCCCGATTCCAAGAGCATTTACAAGCCACCGAAACCGTGCAACTTGTCCCCACTCTAGACTGGGAAGGTTGGCAAACAGAAACCGGTAAACAACTCGCTCAGAAATCCATCAAAGAAACCATTCAATCTGGTGGAATTCTCAGCAGCTTAGACGATGGTTCCCTAAGTTTTCCCGCAATTTCCTCCCGTCCCACTTTCTCTCAACCCCAACAACCCTCCCTCTCTTCCTCCAATAATGCCAACCCTAACCCCAATTCCAGCGATTTAGTCCTACGAAAAGACTCATCCCTGGCCAAAATCTTCCAACCCCAACTCCCCAAAGTCGAACACTTAAAACCCTTACAGCGACTCACCACCTACGAAGAAATCCAAGGCTTCTTGCAATTCTTCACTCCTCCCCCATCCACCACAACCACCAACTCACCCACCCTATCCGCAGAAGAAATTTTTAAGCAATACAAACACTTAATTACCTCAGACACCTACATCATCGGACTTGATGACAACGGTAACCCAGTCACCTCCAGTTGGGCCAAAATTCCCCATCGTCTCATCGCAGGTTTACCCGGTGCAGGAAAAAGCAACTTTATCAACTGGCTCCTCTTTCAATTTCTATATATCAACCCCAAGCGAAAAGTCTATATCGCTGACTTTGGCGGCGTTGATTTCCAATTTCTGAAGAGACTTCCCTTAGCGGTGGAAATTATCGATACTCCTGAAGATTGCCAAAAGCTAGTTGAAACCATTCATGAACAAGAATATGAACAACGTTTACAACTGATGCAGGAATATTATGTTGATAATGTCAAATTACTCCAGGAAGAAGGGGTAGAGATAGACCGTACTCTCTGGGTCATTGATGAAGCCGCAGATATTGCTGACGAATCCATGAAATTGAAAAACTCTATCGAAAAACACCTCAAACAATATGCTCGCAAAGGTCGAAAATATGGGATACAAGTCCTCTATTGCACCCAGCGGCCCACAACTGAAGTGATTACCAAACAAGTTACCGACCAATGTGAAGAAAAAGTCGTATTTAGAGTTTCCGCCGATTCTAGCCAACGCATTTTATATGATACCATTGCTGGAGAGATTCCCAAAAATGCTCCTGGTCGAGCTTGGTTAGATGGTTCTGCGGGTAAAATGTTTGTGAACGTCCCCAAAATGGACAAACCTCAAGGCACAAAAATTCCCATCTCAGAGACCCTCTGGCGCTATTTTGAATCTAAATAACGTATTTTCTTTTCAATCACAGGAGCAAATCTTATGAGCAGCTTATCCGAAAGTATAGAGGAATTTCGCAGCATGATCAACAGACTGGTTGACCAACTCGAACAAGTTAGCAATTCCTCACGTACCATTCCTTCAACAGAAGTCGATCAACTCAGCCAAAAATTAGCTGAATTAATGGAAAACTTAGAAGAAGCAGATGGTCAAATGCGAACTGCTACTGAGTTATTAGACGAAATCAGAAGCACCTGGGGTTAAACTCATGTCTCTAGCCGAAGAAATTGTCACGTTTCAAAGGCGAATTCATCAATCTTTGAACAGTTTCTACGAGATTCAGAAACTATCTGAAGCATTAACATCTTGTGAAATAGATGAACTCCGCGAACGATTTGCTGAAATCCAAGATTTATGTGAAGGAGGATTATTTGATATTAAACAACTCATTGAACACCTGCATGACATCAACCGTCAATTGGGTTCAAAATCTCTAGACAGCTTTAAGTCTGTCTCCTCTATTGCCAAATCAAAAAAATCTCCTCTATCTTCTCGCACTAAGAGTTCTACGCGTAAAACCGTTGGGCAGAACTCAGATTCTCTATCTTTCGCTAAAGACGAAATAAAAGGAGGAATCTTTAATGAGACTTCTGTGAGTAAAGTTAAGCCTAATCTCAAAGGAATTTACCATATCTGGGAGTCTCCTGAAGTCCAATACGTGGGCAAATCAGACGACTGCATACGCGGGCGATTGGAAAAACATTTAAAGGGAGAAGGGAACCAAAAAATTGCACAAGCGCTTCAATCCGGTGCAGAATTAGTCTTTGCCTACTGGGAATCTCCCCATCCCACCTACGAAGAAGCTCTGGAGATTGCTAGACTGAAAAATGCCGGACTTTTAGATAATCAGAAGCGCGAAAGAAAACCCTTAATTATTCATTTAGATGATGATTAAGATTAAGCCCATCATTGTAGGGTATCTAAAACCAAAACATCTAACCCTGGAACCGTCGCTAAATGTGCATCATTCTCCAAATAGGCTTCATTTTGCTCAATAAAATAAATCAGTGGTGCTGTATCTAAGGCAACGACTTGACCTTGTAGTGGTATCAGCCATTCCATGAATCCCGTTCCTGATTAACATACTCTTGTGCATCAAGTCCATGCCAAATTTCTTTTCCTAATCCTTCTAAGTCCATAATGTTATGCTTAGGTTTGACCAGTATACGCTGACGAACCATTACAGCTAACGCTTCTAGCAAGCGAAGTTGCTCATCTGGAGTCAGAGTCTGGACTTGGTGGCAAATCTCTTGGTAGGTAGCCATCTTCTTTCTGGAAAAATGCTGGTTTTTTTATATAAGCAGTATATCTTCCCCATCAATATGAGTCCATTACACTATCTGAACTAGCACTATCCTATTACACTATACCCAGTGGGTTATCGATGGTGTGGGGGCGGGTTTTGGAAATCGATCATTCGTCCCCTAAATATTGGTGAACCCGCCCCTACAAAACCCATTTTTAATTTTTAACTGAGCTAACCCCAAACCCGACGCAAATCCAAGGCAAAACCGGGTAAGATTGCCTCACCGGATAACTCAGTGGGATTAGACAAAACTTCTACGTCTAAACCGACTCGATACACTTCCACTGTTCTATTTTTAGGATCGATCAACCAACCTAACTTGGCTCCATTGTCCATATACTCCTGCATTTTCTCTTGCAGCGACTTCAGAGTATCGGAAGCAGAGCGCAATTCCACCACAAAATCCGGACAAATATTGGCAAAGGTTCCCTTTTGTTCCTCCGTAAGTGCATCCCAACGCTCTTGACTTATCCAAGACGCATCCGGGGCGCGATTTGCACCATTGGGTAAGATGAAAGCAGTCGAAGAATCAAACACCTCTCCTGGTTCACCCGCATTGCGCCACCATATATACAACTCGCCAGAAATTCTGCTATTCCGTTTTCCGCTTTCCCAACCTGTAGGTGGATTCACAATTAACTCTCCTTGTGCAGTTCTCTCCAGTTGTAAGTCTCGATTGCTCGCAGCTAGAGCTTCAAACTGTTCTTGAGTGACATAGAGCTTCAGGGTTCTGGGTAACTCCAGTGACAGAGTTTCGGTTTCGGGTTTGGGGGGTGTTTGTACCATGTTAACCTCTGCGATCGTAGAGATTGGCTAGTCAGATTCTAACCGATCTAACCCCAAACTCGACGCAAATTCAACACAAAACCGGGTACGACTTTCTCACCAGATAGCCCAGTGGGATTGGACAAGATTTCCACTTCTAAACCGACTCGATAAACTTCCACGGTTCGATTTTTAGGATCGATCAACCAACCCAGCTTGGCTCCATTATCCATATACTCCTGCATTTTCTCTTGCAGCGACTTGAGAGTATCGGAAGCAGAGCGCAATTCCACCACAAAATCAGGGCAAATATTGGCAAATGTTCCTTTTTGTGAATCCATCAGCGCATCCCAACGCTCTTGACTTACCCAAGAGGCATCTGGGGCACGATTTGCACCATTCGGTAAGATGAAAGCAGTCGAAGAATCAAAAACCTGTCCCAAGTTTTCATTTTCTTCGTCCCAACGATCCAATTGTCCGGTGATCCTACTATTTCGTTTTCCACTTTCCCAACCTGTAGGTGGATTGACAATTAATTCTCCTGTTGCCGTTCTTTCTAGTTGTAATTCTCGGTTACTCGCTGCTAGAAGTTCAAACTGTTCTTGAGTAACGGAGAGTTTCAGGGTTCTGGGTAACTCCAGTAACAGGATTTCGGTTTCGGGTTTGGGGGGGGTTCTACCATATCTCAATTAAAAATTAAACATGGGTATGGGTTGGGCTTCCTCTTCGATTTTAGGCGATCGCGCTCTCCGATTTTCTCCCAGGGTTGTGCAACCGAACCGTTAAATCATAGGTTTCCCTATCGCCAGAGTATGATATATAAATAGATACGGAAAAAAGCGAGACTCAATCGAAACCTATGGATACGCTAACGCTCAAACGCGAAGTAGACTTGTTGTGCGATCGCCTGGGTAAAACCCAGGACTATCTTTGAGCTACCCATCCTCAATGCTAAAATCCAAGACCTGGAACAACTTGCCTCTCAACCCAATTTCTGGGACGACCAAAACCAGGCTGGCCAAACGCTCCAAGAGCTAAACGACCTCAAATCTTCTCTTCAACAGTTTGAAAACTGGCAAGGCACATTAGAAGAAGCGAGGGCCATCTTGGAGTTGTTAGAGTTAGAAGCCGATGAATCACTTCTCCAAGAGGCCCAATCTCATGTTTCCCATTTAAGCCAGGATCTCGATCAATGGGAACTGCAACAATTGCTATCGGGAACCTACGATAAAAGTGGAGCGGTTCTAACTATCAATGCAGGAGCAGGGGGAACTGATGCTCAGGACTGGGCAGACATGCTGCTGCGCATGTATAAGCGCTGGGGCAATGCTCAAGGCTATAAAGTTGAACTGACTGAAATTTCCGAAGGAGACGAAGCCGGTATTAAATCAGCCACCCTAGAAATCAATGGCCGGTATGCTTACGGTTACCTGAAAGCGGAAAAAGGAACCCATCGGTTAGTGAGAATCTCCCCCTTTAATGCCAATGGTAAACGACAAACTAGCTTTGCTGGAGTCGAAGTCATGCCGATTTTAAATGAAGAGGTACAGCTAGAGATCCCGGAAAAAGACCTGGAAATCACGACTTCTCGTGCGGGTGGTAAAGGGGGTCAAAATGTTAACAAGGTAGAAACGGCTGTTCGCATTACTCACCTCCCTACTCGGTTATCGGTGCGCTGTACTGAAGAGCGATCGCAACTTCAAAACAAAGAAAAAGCCCTCGCTCTCTTAAAATCTAAATTACTGGTGATTGCCCAAGAACAACGGGCCCAAGAAATTGCCGATATTCGCGGCGATATCGTCGAAGCGGCCTGGGGAAATCAGATCCGGAACTATGTTTTCCATCCCTATCAAATGGTTAAAGATCTGCGTACCAATGTAGAAACAACTGCTATTATGGATGTGATGAACGGTGAAATTATGAGCTTTGTCGAAGCCTATTTGCGCCAAGAAAATCAACTCATCGAAGTGACTTAACCTGCCTTAATCGGCGATCGGGAGACCCTTTAATCTTGATTGGGCATAATTACGGGAATATATTCGTTGCGATGTTTACGATAGATTTGAAAATCGCTAGAAAAGCAATTAAAACTCCAGTATCTAGAATGATTATCGAGGTCATTATCCTCCAAATCCTTCTAAGTATTCTGGATTATGAGAAAGGTCTTCAATCTCACTATCTAGACAGCCGATAAATTCCTGTGCTGCTTCTGCAAACGATTTTTGTGCCCCTTTGTTATTATTTAAGTCTAAGGGTCTTTTATGCGATCGCAATTCTAATCTTTCAATAAATTCAATCACTTGATGTTGTTGTTCCGGGGGGAAATCTCGGATTTTTTGGATTGCCATTTCTAGAGTAAGCATAATTTTATTCCGGGTTGGTATTCTCAGTTTTTAAATTTTTAATGGATCTAAAGATTGGTCGCATTCAAAATGACCAACATACCACGAATACAGACAATTACCACCAGATTGCTTAAGGCCAAAATGCTGATTAAGCGTAAACTGCTGGCCATAAACTTTAATCCTTTTTCTAATTCTGCCCCATAATGTTGACCGATCTGTTGCCAAGCAAGGTCTAGTTCTCCTGTTTCTTCCCCTGTACGCAGAAAGTCGATCGCCAATGGAGGGAATTTACCCTTGAAGCTTTCACTTAAGGTTTGTCCCCGCCGCATTTGACGAGTTACCGTTGTTACTCGTTTTTTGATCGTTCGATTTGGGGTTTGTTGTTGAATCCATTCCAGGGCCGTCAGGACAGGCATTCCACAGCTTAAGAGTAAGCGCAATTGGGATAAATACCAGAGGCTATAGGCTTCCATTAAGGGACGTACTAAGGGCAGATAACTGCCCATTTGAAATAGGGTAGCGCCCAAATACCGAGGTAAGGAAAAAGCCAGTATCCATAAAGTCAAGGCGATCGCCACACTCTGAAGCCAAAACATCGGATGTAGCAAGGCAGCTATATTGGAATTCAAAATCGCAGCCAGCAAGGTTAACAGGCTCCAGAGAGCGAGTAAGCTACTGCTACGAATAGATTGATAATAGGTTTTCCATTTCCCTTGGAATTGGGTGATTTCGGCTAAAATCAGGCAAGTTTCGGCTAAAGTTCCTTGGGTTTCGGCTAACCGAATCACGGAGATAGTCCAAGGATCAAAATAGGTGTGCCGTTTGCGATCGGCTGCCGCACGAACGGTGAGGGCAGACGCGAGATCCTGACCATTGCGTATGGCGCGACTGGCCCCTTGCAGATAACATTGGAAATGGCGATCGCTCTCCCGTCCTGCTAAAGTTAACCCTTGTCTGAGGCTAATTCCAGACTGGAGCAACTCAGCCAAAGTCGTAAAGAAGAGAACTTTTTCTTGGGTCTTCAATGCCATACTCCTAAAGCATCAAGGTTACCCACAGAACTAAGGGAAGCGTTACTAAAGCCATCACTGTAGACACCACCACCGTGCGGGCAGCCCATGACGCATCTCCCCCAAATTGAGTCACCAACACCACTGTATTCACAGCAGTGGGCATTGCACTTTGCAAGATTAACACTTGCACATCTAGTACCTCTAGTCCTAAGCTTCGACCCACACTATACGCAATTGCTGGGGCCACTAGCAAACGAATGATTGCTGTAACGCCCTCATAGAGTCCTATTTTAAAGGTAGTGGTGCTTAATTGAATGCCGAGAACAATTAAAGCAATGGGAATAGCAGCACTTCCTAAAAGGTCTAACCCATTATCGAGCCGTAGAGGAAGATCAATAGAGAAAACGCGCAAAACCAACCCAGCGATCATAGCCCAAATGAGGGGTAATCTCACGATCAGACGCAAACTATCCCTTAATCCTCCTCCTTGCAACAACGCTGGGCCCGTAGAAAAAATGATTAAACTAGACACAATTAGGCAAACAATCGCCCGATCTAAACCCGCTTCTCCTAACGCAAATGTGGCAAACGGCAGGCCCATGTTTCCTGTATTAGCAAACAAGGAAGTGGCGATAAAACTGGTTTCCATCCCAGATTTGAGCCGGAGAAGTTTACTTATGCCCAGGGAAACCCCATAGATCAATAGACAAGTAATGAGATATCCGATAATTAGCCCCAGGGTACTATCTGTTGATAATCTGGCTTGATAGAGGCTACTAGAAATTAAAGCCGGAGTCAGAATATAGACCGCAAGTTGAGAAAGGGTTGAGCGTTCCAGAGTCAAAGTCCGACCGGCAATCATGCCAATGGAAATAATGAAAGTAACCGGGACTAAGGCAGATAAAATAACATTCATTACTTACAGGGCTAGGCAACAGGAGGAAATCATGACTCAGAGTTTTATCAATGACAATGGTATTGGCCATCAAACCCAGGAAGCCCTGAGACATCAAATCCGCCCCATTGTAGAGCATTTCCTGAAAACTGATGAGGGGTTTGAGGGACTAGAGTGCGATCGCGCCCTAAATGAAGTTTCAGACGTTTTCTTCAGAAACGGCAACGACCAAGAGCTGCAACAGATGACTGATGAAATAATGACTCAGAAAGTCAGGAGGATTTTAGGGACAAATATGTTGTTTAGACTCTTGAGTGACTTAACACCAGAAGAAATCCAAGAATTTGATGCTGCTCTGCTAGATTTAAGGAAAGGTCGCTATTAAAATTTATCCACAATTTTTTGGAAAATATGATCGGGAATCGAATGCTCTTCAGTGTAGATCATATCATACTTTTCTTCCAGTTTCCGCCAATCAATAGAAGAATCTGATAAAACCTCATTTTCAAAAACCTCTAAAGCTTTGCCAGATAAACCTTTGGCTAAACACTGTTTCATGGCCAATCGACTTTCATCAATTTCTCCAATACACTCAAAGGGAGTATGTTCTTCTAATCCTATCATTTGCCTAAAAATCATCAACAAGTCTGGATCGTCGAATAAATTCACCCCAAACACCCTATCTACAGCCACTGGATTAAACACAGACATTAAGCCTAGCCAGACATAGGCACATTTAGGACATTTCTTACACCAGGGTTTTTTGATATTACAGGAATGAATTTTAGGGAGAACTTCTGGATAGTAACTCAGCTTCTTGAAAATCCGAAAATCATAGACCGGCTGTAAAATCCCGAAGTAAGTAAAATTGGATAACAGATGGTTTTGAATAAATGTATTTAAAGCTTGTTCTGCCTCAAAACCTTTCCCCCATTGATGATTGACTTCTTTCCCCAATTCCTCCCAGAATAAATTGCCCGTGTTGGCACTTCTTTCATGGGCTAAACTTAAGAATTTATAACCTTCATGAAGCATAAGGGGTAAGGATTCAAAGATGGAAACTGGAGTTTCCGGGGCTGTGATTCCTGAATTTTCGGGAAAATATAACGGAAATAAAGGGAAATCTAGGAAGTCATCGATAATTGAAATTTTATGGGTTTTAACGGGATTGGTTTCTTGAACAACTTCAGTAATGAGATCATGCTGTAACTCAGCTTTGCCATAAACACTGTGGGAATATTGCATAGAGGAAAATGGAAGACCCGCATCTTCCAAAATTTTCATTGCCACCACACTATCTTTTCCTCCTCCACAACCGGTGAGAATTGTGGAATTATCGCCTAATATAACTGCTGGACTCGATTCTCCTAATGCTGGTGAATAAATAATTTCTGGTTGCTGATAATCAGTGACCTTATTTTCATACCAATGCTGGCCAAAAACACCTTGGTATATTTTTACAAACAGTTCTAAGGCTGGTTTTCCCAAATATGGCGCGATCTCAGAAATATCATAATACTTGGGGAATAATGAACATAATTTCATGCCTTCAAATAAGGCAATATAAGCGGCTATCTTGTTAATCAGGTTGGCTGAGTATTTCTGCTGGAGAAGGGAGAAGGATAAACCCTCATAAAAAACCTGGGTTGAAAAATCAAATTCATCTGCACTATAGCGCACACTCAAATGGTGCTCATGGATTTTCAACTTCTCGATTGTAATACATTCTATATTCATAATTTATTTTTGAGTATAGCTATGATTATTTAAAGATGACTTAAAACTTCTTGAGGGGATCGTGGGATGAGGAATAATTGGGGTCTGACGCTGATACGGTTTCTGAGGTGTACAGATAACTATTGAGTGGCTTTTCTACTGCATAACTGGCGTGAGGAATATCATAGGTCATAACGATGTTAATACGATCGCTAGATCCAGTTACTTGACGAACACTATGAAGACATTTATCACCACACATGACTAGAAGAAGTCCAGGTTTAGGTTCTACAACAACTTTTTGACCAAACCATGAACGTATTAATGGATATTGTTGTATTTGATCGATCCAACTTTGAATTTGTGAAAATTTACCACTCTGAAGAGTTATTCTATAGTTAGGATAAAATTCAATTTCACCCCCCTCAACTTCATTTAAGAATAGGAGAGCGGTAACTGCATTACGATCGTAATGCCAGCGATAGCTTCCTCCTTTTTCCGTAATGTTTACATTACATCCCGCTTGAATACTATCTAGAGTAAATAATGGGTAATTGGTATATTGATTAATGAATGTATTGACTTTCTGGTATAAGCTTTGAAGTTGTGGAAAATGAGATTGAACTACCAGTCCATCAATGACAGAATAACTGAGGGGAATTGGCTTAGTATAGCGATGAATTTTGGGGACTGAAAACTGTTTTCGATATTCAGAAATCTTATCAAGAAGTATCTGACATTCTTGGGTTGAAAGAAAGTTTTCGACTAGCAAGTATCCTTCAGTTGGAGAATCTAAAAATTTAACTTGAGAATTATTCATGATTATTGATGATTAATAACTGCTGGACTCGATTCTCCTAATTAGCGTTTCTATCTTCCTGATTTACCATCCTCGTGTTCCTGGACCACCTTTAAATGGGCCAACAATATCAGCAGTAATCCATCCGCCATAAAAATCACCTTCTTGAGGGGTGACTAGCTCATCATTCACATAACAAGCATCCATCAAATTAGCCCAAAAACTATAGTAATTTTGAAGTTGAGCAAAATTGGGAGTCGTTTCGACACATCGCCAAGCACCGCGTTGAATATATTTTTCACCCATCTGAATGTCATAATATTGGTAGATCCCTTTCCACTCGCAAAATCCCTTTTTGGGAGTTTCGATAATATGTTCTAGCTTAATGTCTTCAAGGGGAAAATAATAAGTCGGGGGATGACTGGTTTCTAAAACTCTTTTTCCTTTGGTCGTTTCAGCTAAAACAATACCATTACAAATGATTTTGAGATGCTTGTCGGTGTCTTGTACAATTGCTGGTCTGGGATAATCCCAAACGGATTCTTGACCAGGTGTGGGGGGGATAGGTTCGGGTCTGGGTAAGAACATAAAACTTTTTCTTATTGGCTAAGAGATCAAGGGGAATTTTAGGGGTGATTCGATTGGAAACTCAATTTCTATTTATTTTACCTTGTTATTGATTCTGAGCAACCCGGAAACCGGCATGTTGATAAAAATTACGGCGGAACCAATTGCGGCAAGAAGGAGATGCATAAGCGCCGGTACTGGCCCAAGATCCACCTAACATAATCTGATGATCGCTATCGAAAAATGGGGCAGAATAATCTTTGTAAAGGGGATGAGGTTCAAATCCGGGTAAGGGATTAAATTCATCACTGAGCCATTCCCAAACATTACCCCGAAGGTCATTAAGTCCAGAGGATGCTTCAGAGTTTTTTAAGCTTCCTACGGGAGAAGGGGAACCAAATTTTACATTTAGATTAAAGTCGCGATCGCTCTGGGAACCCCTTGCTGCAATGTTCCATTCTGCTTCACTCATTAAGCGGGTTCCTTCCCCTTTCCAGCGACAATAAGCCATGGCTTCATAATGATTGACTTCAACGGGCCAATCTAGGGGTAAGTCTATATTCTCAAAGAGGGTGCGATATTGATAACCACCATTTTTATCCATCCAGAATTTGGGATGCTTGATGTTATTCTCTTGCTTCCAATTCCAAGATTCATTATTCCAAAACTCTGGGTCTTCATAGCCATCATCTTGGATGAATTGCCAGAATTCTCCGTTGGTAATCAGATGCTGACTGGCCAAAAAAGGTTGGACTTCTACGGTTCGAGTTCCATATTCGCTATCCCAACCGTAGGTATTGGACGTTTGAGGTTTTCCTAGATGAACCACTCCCCCAGAAACTGCCATCATTTTATTTTTTGGAACGGTTTGATTGGAAGGTGCATATTGCCAGGTTTCGGGACGTTTCAGGTGGTTAACTGAGAATTGTCTGAGCAACATGGAAGAGGTTTCAAAATGAATCCGGTTATGCTCTATTCCCATGATTAAAGCCCAAAGGGGATGGTTTTGAGTAATGGGAAGATTTAGGGGACAGGTTTTAAGAACTTTAGTAATCGTTTCTTTGGCTTTCTCGCGATAGTTCCAAACTTGTTCAACTTGCGGCCAATTCATGGTTTTGATGGCTTTTTCTAGCTCTTCTGGACTACTGGGATCGACTCCTATTTCAAATAATATTTCGTAGTTAGGGTTAATCCGCCGGTCTAATAATTCTACTTGAATCAGTTTATTAATGTAGAAAACGGGGGAGTGTCCGAGGTAGAAGATAATCGGGTTTCTGAGGGGATCGGGATTAAGATAAAAGCTCTCCTCATGGACTAAGCTTGTCATGAGAATTTCTTCTAATTCCCAGGAATTTTCAAAATAGTCCAGGAGGGTTTGGCGATCGCACTTATCCAGCTCTGGAGTCGGTAGTGACAGGAGTATATTCATGATTTTTTATACTTTTTGAGAGAGAATTAATCCAAACCAGTCGTTGGAATCGCTCCAAGCAGCCACCGGTTTTAGACCTTTTTCTGCGAGTTCTGCTTGAACTTCCTGTAGATTGAATTTACGTGATATTTCTGTTCTAATTGTTTCTCCAGACACAAACCCAACTTGGAGATCGAGAGCTTGTAAATCAACGGTATGAGGGTTTAAGCAGCGCAAATGCATCTCGATTTGGTTTAGTTCTTGATTATAAAAGGCCCAATGTTCAAAATTTTGTCGTTTAAAATTGCCCCTAAAACGCTCGTTGAGATGTTCCAACATGTTGAGATTAAATGCAGCCGTTACCCCTTGAGCATCATTGTAAGCGGCTTCTAGGATGTCTTTGGGCTTTTGTAAATCCACACCCAAGAGGAAATACTCGCCCATATGCAAAGCCTCTAGAATATGGTCAAAGAAGCGATCGCACTCTTGAGGATTGAGATTTCCTAAGGTACTCCCCAAGAAGCATACCATCCGAGAGGGGGCAGGGGTTCGTTCGAGTTCGACTAAGGCTTGTTCGTAGGTTCCCACTAACCCTTGAATCTGTAGACTGGAATACTCTTGGAGCAACTGTTGGGCACTTTGAGTCAGAATGCTACCACTGACATCAATAGGAATATAGTGTAGGCAATTGGTCAAACCTTGATACGCATCTAACAAGCGACGGGTTTTGGTGGAACTTCCGCTTCCTAACTCTACCAACTCACAAGCACCCGTCATCCGAGCAATTTTATCAGCATATTGTTTGAGGATAGAATCTTCTGTACGAGTGGGATAATATTCGGGTAGCTGGCAAATTTGCTCGAACAACTGAGAGCCATATTCATCATAGAAATACTTAGGGGGTAAAGTCTTCCGATCTTGACTTAATCCCTGGATGACATCTTGTCTGTCTGCTGTAGACGCTGACCGGTGAGGATGGCTTAAATGTTTAAGCTGTAAACGCTCTTGAGTTGCGGGTAAAATAGCCACGATAAATGCTCCCTTAATTGATTGTTCTGATCCTCTCGATCTAGGGTATCAGGTTTTAACCCACTCCAGAAAAATCTAGCGATCGCGTCAGCGATGCCCAGCCTTATCGCCAATTAACTCCCCATTTCCTGCCACCACTTTACCGATCTCAAACGCTTCAATCCCTTGATAATTAAAGGTATTGAGGGCAAACTCAGCTTGTTCGGGATCGATCAATACCACAAATCCAATTCCCATATTAAAGGTATTAAACATCTCTTCTTGAGCCACTGATCCCGCTTGGGCTAACCATTGGAAAATAGGTGGAATTTCCCAAGCTCCCCAATTCATAGAAATGGATTGATTTTGGCCTAAACAACGGGGTAAATTTTCGGGTAATCCCCCACCGGTAATATGGGCCATTCCATGGATATCCAAACCTTCAGCTAGGGCGGTTAAGATCGGCTTAACATAAATTTTAGTTGGCGTTAACAACACCTCACCCAATGGTTTATCTAATCCCTTGGGGATCGCATCCCAACTTAAGCCTTGAGTTTTCACAATGGAGCGAACCAAACTAAATCCATTACTATGAACACCCTGACTCCCTAATGCGATCGCCACATCCCCTAAACGCACTTTCGAGCCATCTAATAGATTCTTCTTTTCCACAATTCCCACAGAAAAGCCCGCTAAATCGTACTCTCCCATCGAGTAAAATCCTGGCATTTCCGCCGTTTCGCCCCCCAGCAGGGCACATCCAGCATCCTTACATCCTTGGGCAACACCAAAAACGACTTGTTCTAACTGTTCTGGATTTAACTGTCCGGTGGCGAGATAATCCAGAAAAAACAGAGGTTCAGCACCAGAAGTGAGCACATCATTAACACACATCGCGACTAGATCGATGCCAATCGTATCGTGGCGATCGCACGCTTGGGCAATTTTGAGCTTAGTTCCTACCCCATCAGTTCCCGAAACTAACACCGGTTCTGAATATCCTCCCGGCAACTGAAAATAGCCCCCAAATCCACCCAGTCCCCCCAAAACTTCAGGGCGATAGGTACTTTTAACCCAACGACGAATCTGGCTCACAAACGCCCGACCCGCCTCAATATTTACTCCTGACTCCTGATAATCCATGGTTTCTGCTCCCTATGTACCTGTAAGTTGAGGCATATATCAAATATTCTTATCTATCGTGGGATCGCAGGGTGTACCTTAGTCTGGGCAATCCATACAGCGTACTTTTACTTAGTTTTTTGGGGATCGCGGCCTTCCCCAATCCCAAAAAATTGTGATAGCCTATCGCTGTTCAACCTAAAAACCAAATTCATAACGATTTCGATTTTTAGACTAAGAAACTTAAAACCCTCCACAACTGAAGGTTATTCTACCCTCTGTTGGAGCGGGAAAAGTAGGGCTAAGTCAATCTGATAACAACCGTAAATTCAGATGGCATATCAGAGTTCAGACTCTGCCTCTTTTGTCCTAATCACCCAAGACTTTATGAACCAACATCTTTGGAAAAGCTTAACCGTTTCTGCTCTCCTCTTGACCCTGGGCTCGGGGACTTCTAGTCATGCAGAACCCAACGATCAGCTTGCTAATCGTATGGCTCCTGAGTCGGAGGAGATCGCCCAACAAAAACAAGAAAAACAAAATCTGACTGCTTTGGAACTCCCAGAGGTGGGGACTTCCAATACCCCTGAAACCGGCGAAAGTCAGAGCATTGCTCAGAACCCAGACCCGGAGATTGTCAGCGCTACACAGACTCAGCCAAATTCTGTTACCAAGATTTATCCCCATACCCTCAATGGACAGGCAGCCGCTACCTTATATGTTCAAAATATTCCTGTCCTCACCTTTCTCGGTGAACCCATTACTCAAGAAATAACTCAGGAAACTGCGGCCCCCTTATCAACCACCCCAGTTTCCATGGTCAATTTATCGGATACTGAACCAGTTCAAGACGCAGAGCAAGTCGCCGAAAAACTATCCGAATGGGTGAGAACGGTAGAAGATGCCCAGGAGATCGCTCTTAAATGGGATGAAGACTTAGAAACCTATCTCATTCAAGCCCAAGAGAAAACCCTAGTTACCATGGGCAAAGATGTAATTCTACCCGATACAACCCATGACTCTACCCAAGATGCGGTTCAAGCCACTAATCGGCTACGCCGTCTTCTCGGGAATGCCCCTCCTATTGAAGAAGTCTATGGTAAACCGGTCATTGCTCCGGCTAAAGAACCCCACAATACCCTGTCTTCCGAGAGGCAATTAGTCGCGGTTCAAGCCATTAGTGGTTGGGCTTCTTGGTATGGGCCCGGCTTCCATGGTAATTTAACCGCTAATGGGGAAATTTATAACCAATATGGGTTAACGGCTGCCCATCGGAATTTACCTTTCGGTACAATGATACGTGTCACCAACATAGATAATGGTCGTTCCTTAGTGGTACGCATTAATGACCGTGGCCCCTATGTTCGGAACCGCATTATTGACCTGTCTAAAGGAGCGGCTCAAGAACTGGGATTAATCAGTACGGGGGTTGCCCCAGTACGGGTGGAAATCCTGGAAAGATAGTAGACTTCTTGCAAGAATGAGGCAATAGGCATGAATAGCAATAATCATTAAGAATATAGGGTTATTGCATTTCTATTCATTGTCTGCTCACTTATGCAAGAGACCGAGTTGGGATCAATTCTCCTTCTGGTAAACCTAACCTGGTACACCATTCATAACGAGGCGACTGTGCATCTGTACAAAACGATTGCTGCTCTTCAAACTTATTTACGGCAGCAGTCTCCCTCTGTAGTTTTGGCTCTTGTCCCCACCATGGGATCGCTTCATGGGGGGCATTTGCGTTTAATCGAGTTAGCCCGACAAGAAAGCGATCGCGTAATAGTCAGTATTTTTGTTAACCCGCTTCAATTTGGGCCGAATGAGGATTTAGCCACCTATCCCCGAAATTTAGAGCGCGACTGTGAACTGTGTCGCCAAGCTGGGGCAGATGTGGTGTTTGCGCCTACTCCAGAAGCAATGGGGATTGCAGGCGATTCGACCGCCCCAACTCTGGTGATTCCTCCAGAATCGATGACTTCGGTACTCTGTGGTCAAACTCGTGTGGGCCATTTTCAGGGGGTGGCAACTATCATCACCAAGTTATTTAATGTAGTTCGTCCCCATCGAGCCTATTTTGGCCAAAAAGATGCTCAACAACTGGCGATTATTCGCCAGTTAGTGCGAGATCTGAATCTGGGAGTTGAGATTATCGGTTGTCCAACAGTACGGGAAGCCTCGGGATTAGCCATGAGTTCTCGCAATCAGTATTTAAGCGATCGCGATCGCGAAGAAGCCTTAGTCTTATATCAGGGACTCAAGAGCGCAGAAACGGCGTTTAAAAACGGCGATCGCACCCGCGAAGGGTTAATCGGTGCATTTCAGGCGATCGCCAAAACCATGCCGAATGTACAGATCGAATATGCAGATTTAGTCGATCCTCAGACCCTAGAACCTTTACAGACGATCCTTTTTGAGGGACTATTAAGTGTTGCAGCTAAAGTGGGTTCTACTCGTTTGATTGATAATATTATCTTGTGCGACCGCCGCCCCATCATTGCTATCGATGGTCCAGCAGGAGCCGGAAAATCAACTATTGCTCGCCAAGTGGCCGAACAACTCGGCCTGTTATATCTAGATACGGGAGCCATGTACCGAGCCGTGACTTGGTTAGTGCAACAAGCAGGAATTGCCTTAACTGACGAACCGGCTATTGTGGAATTAGTCAGTGAATGTGAGATTCGCTTTGAGTATTCCCCGGATTGGTCAGACAATAGAGATCAACGGCCATGCGTCCCGACCTCACCGCAAGATTTGTATCCTGAAACCGCAGGAGGCAGTAGCCGAGTTGCTTATCTCGAAAAAGGCACCCGTGGCCTCTGCCAAGTCTTTATTAATAATCAGAATGTTACCGAAGTGATTCGGTCTTTAGAAGTAACCGCTCAAGTTTCGGCGATCGCCAGTTTAGGTGCTGTGCGCCAGAAGCTGGTTGAGCAACAACAATTATGGGGAAAACGAGGCGGACTCGTAGCCGAAGGACGGGATATTGGAACCCACGTCTTTCCTGAGGCTGACCTGAAAATTTTCCTCACCGCCTCAGTTGAAGAACGGGCGAAAAGACGACAACGGGATTACTTAGCTCAATCCTCCCACTCATCGCCAACCCTTCCCAGCACGGAACAATTGGAGCAAGACATCCGTAAGCGAGATTATACCGACAGTCACCGAGAAATTTCTCCCTTACAGAAAAGTCCACAAGCGATCGAGATTCTCACAGACAACCTGAGTATCGACGAAGTGACCCATAAAATTATTACTCTCTATGAGTCTACTGTGTTGAGGCTTAATTAAGGCCTCATTCAGCAATTCTTCCCAAGTTCAGCTACCCAGATCACACAGTGTAGAGTACTAAGATCACGTACCCACTCCAAGGATCGATGCATAGTGGGAGAGTAGAGGCGAGTTTACCGAAATTTTCGTGAATCTGCCCCTACAGAATCCCCCCAATGGAAAACGCCTTACTACCAATGGGGTCGGGAAACTGACTAAGGAATGAATTCACCGTGTTATCCTCATCTAGCTCCGATCATTTAACCCTAACCCAGGATCTCTACCAACGAGTCCTTGATTCAATCTATCAATCCTGTGGCGAACTCTTGCAAGAATGCCTAGATCGCTGTAACTTTGGCATTGCTCCTGATGCCCAAGGAATCAATACCTTGCTTATCGTTGCGCCCAATCAAACCCTAGCTGAACAGCTTGTCTCTCACCTGGCTCATACTCAACACTCCAAAGACTCGCTCCTCAGCCATATCTCAGAACAAATGATCGGCATTCATCAAACCGCTATTTGTTTTATCCCCATTGCCCAATTTCAACCTTCGCCCAACTCCATCAGGTCTGAGTTTTTAGTCGGTCAAGTTTTCCAGCATCATCTGTAATCGCTTTCTATAGCTTGTTCAATCCAACTGTCGAATACGTCTTGATTTTTGGCAATCCATTCATCAACATGGCGATCGATATCTTCAAAACTATCTTCCCCTTCTTCGACCAGTTTATTTTGAGCATTAATATCTTCAATGGGAATTTTGATTAACTCAAATAACTTGCTTGCCGCTGGATTAACTTCCACAAATTTTCGATTAGCGACAATTCTCAGATTCTCGACCGCAAACCCAAAATTTTTCCCATTAACTGTTGTATCTGCTTCAGATACATTCCCTTGGGATTCCGGTAAATCAGTATACGGAACTTCTAACCAGACCACATCTTCCCCAGGTTTCAATATACTTCCTAGCGAATGGGGAGTCCAGGTGTAGAACAAGACCGGTTTGCCCTCCCGATAACGGGTTATCGTATCGGCCATTAATGCTACATATTTTCCATTATCTTGTTCAACCGTATCTGTGAGACCATAAACCTCTAAATGATGTTGGATGACTAACTCACAGGCCCAACCAGAGTCACATCCGATTAAATTGGCTTTCCCGTTCCCATCCGTATCAAAAAGCTTGGCGATTTCAGGGTCTTTTAGTTGTCCGATGTCACTGAGATTATACTCTTCTGCCGTTTTTTTATCAATTTGATACCCTTGCAATAAATCCTGAACAATTACCCCAAGTTTGCTTAATTTCTCATCGCCACCACTATTTTGGTAGATTTCAGTTTGGATTTTTTCCCAATGATGGCTTGTGTAATCTAAATCTCCGTTGGCGATCGCTAAAAACATACTTGTATAGGGAATTTCTGCCGGTGGTGGAGTCTCATATCCCAATTGTTGTAAAGCTTTATTAACAATCTGTACTTGAAAGTGATTTTCTAGAGTCGTAGTACGAACTGATTTAACCGTTATCCCTTTTCCCGGTAAATCCGTCGAGATCTCTTCTGTGTTATTCTCTCCAGAAGAACGGTTGCTGGTCGTAGGTTGGCAGGCAAAAATCCCCAACAGTAACGTGAGAAAAACTGCTCCCAAGGTAATATTTCTTCTCCCCATCGTATCGGTCTTGTCCTTTTTTTGGGTCTCAAAAGTGTAAAATGTTAATGATTAGGGGTCAACAAGCGTTGACCCCTGCTTTCAATTAAGCCTCAACAGCCACCTTCTCGGTAACCGGGTTATCATTCACCTCTGGAGAATTCGCTTCCGAAGGAGGAACGACTTGCCAGAACTTAGGCAAATAGGTTTCCCAGTTCTCTAAAATCATCTTGGCTTTCGGACTTCCCGTGCGGGAATAGTGCAACTCAATCAACTCTCGCACAGAGGCTGCACCCACCTTCGAGGTTACCCGTTGAATGGTAACAATCTCGGTATTAATTTTTTCCGGGAAATTCTCATTTTCATCGAGAATATAAGCCAATCCTCCGGTCATCCCTGCCCCCACATTGCGGCCAGTCGATCCGAGAACCACAACTACACCACCCGTCATATACTCGCAGCAGTGGTCGCCCGCACCTTCAATGACAGCTTTGCCGAGGGAGTTGCGAACCGCAAAACGCTCTCCGGCCTGACCATTGGCAAACAGAATACCGCCGGTTGCACCATAGAGACAGGTATTGCCGACGATGACATTTTCCGAGGGGTCAAACGTTACATTCATTGCTGGAACGATGACAATTTCGCCCCCATGCATTCCTTTACCCACATAATCATTCGCATCTCCGGTCAGGTGCAGATGCATTCGGGGTAAATTAAATGCGCCAAAACTTTGCCCCGCATTGCCGGTAAAGGACAGTTTCAACTCCCCGCTAAAGCCGCTATTGCCGTAGCGACGGGCAATTTCACCAGAGATGCGCGCTCCTACGGAGCGGTCAGTGTTGACAATTTTCCAGGTTTTGCTCACCTTGCTTTGTTCAGAAATGGCGGATTTAATCTCGGCATCGGCTAAGATGTCGTCATCTAAAACTGGGCCGTTGGAGTGAACGGGGCCGTGGCCCAGCCAACTGCGATCGCTTCTAGTATCGGGTAAATCGTCAATTAGGGACAGGACATGAATATGGTTGGTTTTGGCTAACTCTACATTCCGCACCTGCAACAGGTCAGCACGACCGATAATTTCGTTTAAGGAACGATAGCCCAACCGTGCCAAGAGTTGACGCACTTCTTCAGCGACAAAATAGAAGAAGTTGACTACATGGCCCGGGATACCGGTAAACTTCTGGCGCAGTCGTTCTTGTTGGGTAGCAACTCCTACGGGGCAATTGTTGGTGTGGCAAATGCGAGCCATAATGCAGCCTTCAGCAATCATGGCAATGGAGCCAAATCCATATTCTTCAGCTCCCAAGAGTGCGGCCATGACCACATCCCAGCCGGTTTTGAGACCGCCATCAGCCCGGAGTAAAACGCGATCGCGCAATCCATTTTCCATCAGCATCCGATGGACTTCAGTTACGCCCAATTCCCAGGGCACACCCGCATGTTTAATCGAACTCAGGGGACTCGCACCCGTTCCACCATCATGGCCGGAAATTTGGATAATATCGGCATTAGCTTTAGCGACTCCACAGGCAACCGTACCGATACCAACTTCTGACACCAGTTTGACACTCACGCCTGCATTGGGATTAATTTGATGCAGGTCAAAAATAAGCTGTGCTAAGTCTTCAATGGAATAAATATCGTGGTGGGGAGGAGGAGAAATCAGAGGTACACCGGGTTTTGATCTGCGCAACATGGCGATATAGGGACTCACCTTTTTACCGGGAAGTTGCCCCCCTTCTCCGGGTTTGGCTCCTTGCGCCATCTTAATCTCAATCTGTTTGCCATTCATCAGGTATTCAGGAGTCACGCCAAAGCGCCCCGAAGCTACCTGTTTAATGGCACTGCTGGCGGTATCTCCAGCTTGCAGACCCTTGAGGTGGGCAAAACTAGCACTATTTCCTTCACCATCGACATCATGAAGGACGGTATAGCGCAAGGGATCTTCGCCTCCTTCTCCAGAGTTCGATTTACCACCCAGACGGTTCATGGCGATCGCCAAAGTTTCATGAGCTTCCCGTCCCAAGGCTCCTAGAGACATTCCTCCGGTACAGAACCGTTTGACAATGTTTTCGACGGGTTCTACTTCTTCGAGGGGAATAGATTGAGTATTGGGGCGGAACTCCAGTAAATCCCGCAAGGCGCAAGGGGGACGCTCTTGCAGCATTTTTTGGTACAACTCGTAATGGTCATATCCATCCGTTCCATTTTTCACTGCCTTATGCAATGCCTTGGATATTTCCGGAGAATTCATGTGATATTCTAGACCGGTGCGATACTGAACAAAACCGCGATTTTCCAGTTTTTTGCCTTCAAGTTCTGGGAACGCCTTGGCATGAAATTGTAGAGTTTCTTGGGCTAACTCATCCAGAGATAGGCCACCGACTCGCGATACGGTTCCTTCAAAGGCTAGATCCAACAACTCTTCACCAATACCGATCGCCTCAAAAATCTGTGCCCCATGATAGGAAGAGAGTAGAGAAATCCCCATTTTAGAGAGGATTTTCAGCAGTCCTAACTCGATCGCATGGCGGTAGTTATCTAAAGCTTGTTCCATCGAGATCTTGGGCAGTTTGCCGCGCTCCATGAACCCTTGGGTGCGATCGCTGCTCCACCAATGACGCACGGTTTCCAAAGCCAGATAGGGACACACTGCCGACGCACCATAGCCGACTAAACAGGCCACATGATGGGTACTCCAACATTGAGCTGTATCGATCACAATGGAGGTTTCACAGCGCAATTTATTGCGAATCAAATGGTAGTGAACTGCACCGGTTGCGACTAGGGGAGAAATATAGGTTTGGCTTGCCCTGAGCGGAGTCGAAGGGTCGGGCGTAATGTTGCGGTCTGTGAGAACAACCACTTTCGCCCCTTCTCTGACTGCGGTATCTACGCGATCGCACAGTTGGTCAATAGCAACCTGAAGAGATTCTCCCACCGGATACAATGTGGAAACTTCCCGTGCTTTGAGTAGGGAATGTTCCAGCGTTGATAACTCCGCCTCACTTAAAATCGGTGTCGGCAGACGCAACTGGGTCGTTTTCCGGGACTGGGGATCGAGTAGGTTAGGATGGTCGCCTAAACGAATTTGCAGAGACATCACCAATTTTTCCCGCAGGGGGTCAATGGGGGGATTGGTGACCTGAGCAAAGCGCTGCTTAAAGTAGTCATACAGCACATGGGGTTTCTGGGACAGGACTGCTAAGGGAATATCATCTCCCATGCAGAAGGTTGGCTCTTTGCCCAGTTCTGCCATGGACTGTACCACCATTTCCACATCTTCCGAGGTATAGCCAAAAGCAGTTTGGGAAGTGAGCAGAGTTTTCTCGTCTAGGTTTAGGTGAGTATCCCAAGGCAGTTCAGCAAGATCGTGGGTTCCTGCTTTCAGCCATTCCCCATAGGGATATTGACTGGCGACCTGTTGTTTAATTTCCCAGTTGTGCAGTACCTGGTGATTTTCCAGGTCAATGGCCATCATTTGTCCCGGGCCTAAGCGACCTTTTTCGATAACTTCGGATTCATCCAGGAGAATACTACCGGTTTCCGAAGCAATCACAATATAGCCATCTTTGGTTAAACTGTAGCGAGCTGGGCGCAAACCATTGCGGTCTAGGGCTGCTCCCACAGTGCGACCATCGCTAAATACCAATAGGGCTGGGCCATCCCATGGTTCTTGGATGCCCGCATAGTATTCGTAAAAGTCGATAATTTCTTGATGATCGTCTAAAGCGGGTTGATTGTGGAAGGCTTCTGGAACTAGGATCATTAAGGCTTCCATGGGGGTGCGTCCGGAGAGTACCATCAACTCGAAGACATTATCGAGGTTAGCAGAGTCGGAGGCGCTGCGGTTCGTCAGAGGAAGTAGTTCTTTGAGGCGATCGCCCCATACGGGTGAGGTGAATTCGACTTCGCGAGTCCGCATCCAGTTCAAATTGCCCAAGAGGGTGTTAATTTCCCCGTTATGCCCCAACATCCTTAGGGGTTGGGCTAACGACCATCTGGGCATCGTGTTTGTACTGAATCTACGGTGAAAAATAGCATAACTACTGGTATAGAGCGGATTTTTGAGATCCCGATAAAAATCTCCTAAGATAACCGAGCGCACCATGCCTTTGTAGAGAATTTGGCGGGTAGAAAAGGAAACAATGTAGATCTCGACTCCAGAGCGATCGGCATCTAAATGGGTTTTCTTCCGGGTTAAATACAACAGGCGCTCTAACTCCTGTCCCGATAGATTGGGAGACTCAACCAATAATTGCTCAATTTGCGGTTCATTTTCCCGTGCTTGGGGCCCTAAAATCTCCAAGTTAACTGGAACCACGCGCCATCCCAGTGGCTTCAACCCTTCTTCTTTTAGATGTTGTTCAAATAAGGCTTTGGCTTTGTTGCGGGCCGATCCATCTTGGGGTAAAAAGACCATCGCCACTCCCATATGGCTAGGACTCGGTAGCGTAATGCCTTCTGTCTGACTCCAGTCTTGGAATAAGTCCCAGGGAATACCGGTCATTACCCCCGCCCCATCTCCAGAGTCTCTATCAGCGCTACAACCTCCCCGATGTTCGAGACAGGTTAAACCCGATAAAGCTTTGGTTATTAAATCATGGCTGGCAATGCCTTGGGGATGGGCAATGACTCCCACCCCACAAGCATCTCGTTCTTCTGTGAGTTGGCGTAAAACTTTTTCTTCTCGTCCTGAAGTCCCCAGGTCGGAAGAACCAGTTAGTGGATGCAGTTGATCTTGAGTTAAAATTCTGTCCATGGGATTCATCAAAGGTATTTTTGGATTGGGAGTTTCTGACGCTGCGTGCTTTTGGTGCGCCAGGAGCTGGTCAACTCAGCGATGCAGACATCATATCCCTATTGATCGATAAGATTTCGTATCAATTACTGCTGGATGTTGGCAGGGGTTTTGCTTTCTGTCGGGACAAGCGAATCCAGAGAGTGCTGTGTATTTACCCGCCCCGAATTTGATGTGGATAATGATTGTATCGAATTCTAGTCAGTTCTGGCAATTGTTTCGATCTTGGAGGTATTGTAGACTTGAAGCTACTTCTCGAAGAGTACTCCGAAGATTGCCCGGCTTTCATCCTGATGCTCGTCTATAGCGTTTCTCTCTTCTATGAGGTACAGCTTAAAGCCTTAGAACCTAAGCTATACAAGCTATTGCCTATTGCCTAGCGCGAAGCACTATAGTCCCTTCAGCATGGCTTCGCCACCAGCAGAGCGTATAATTCTCCCAGCGTTGTTGCTCAATAGACTTAAATGCAGTCTTCTCGCAGGGAAAGGGAGAGTGAGGACATTTTCTATTGCCTATTGCCTAGTGCAAAGTTCTATATATGAAGCCATATTCAACTCTTCAGTAAAGGTGAAAAATTTAGGTATTTTTGTGAATATAAAGCGCTCAAATGTTCAGAGCGCTAAAGCACTACAACACAGGAAAGTGTATGGGTCATTTCCTCTCCCTATCCCCCTTCTTTTTCAATGCACCATTTTAGATAAAACAATCGAGTAGACACTTCTAACGTCCCTAATAGACTCTGCCTCGATAGACTCGTTTGTGACGGGCTTTTTTTGAGGAATTTTCTCCTGGGGGACCTACAGAGGGTACAGGTTGTAGAGGAACAGGAGCCTCTCTATTGACTTCCGATACTGAAAAAGAGTCAGCCGGATACTCAAAGACATCGTGATTATTGAGGGAACCTGCTACGGATGGAGTAGATAAGGATTGGGCGTTTTCCATATCTTGTTTTAAGGCCAGCAAACAGGAAACCAGAGGATCGTTGTGAATAATTAATCCTCCTAGAGCGGATAATACTTTTTTAATGCCAGCAATCACTTTGAGGGCTAGGGTATCGGCTTCAAAGGGCGGTAGAATATCGATCGCGCCATAGGCGATCGCTGCTTGACGTTGGTAATGACTCACTTCAGAATCTGTGCTTTCTAAAAGAATTACAGGTATTTCTGCGTAGTTCTCTTGGCACAAGAGACAGAATTCCTCTAGCTGCAAATCCGGAGTTTGGCGATCAATGAGAATGATCGCCGGTTTTCGGTTACCACTAGATCGGGTCTCTTCTAGCATTTTCAATAGGTGGGTTGCATCGGCAGTTAAGATGACTGCCAAGTTTTGGCTTCTTAATACTCTTTGCCATACCCAGCGTTGGAAGTCGCAGGGTTGACACAGAAGAATGGTCGCTCTTGGATTAGTCATGGAAGGATTAGACAACTGGATTTAGAGTAGGATGGAGCAAATCAAAACTATAAGCTAAATTTATAATTTAATTTTTGATTAATTGCCTTTAAGGATTTTCTTAAGCTTGGTATAGCAGAAAACAAAAGAAAATTTCTGTATCATTTAATTCATTTAAGAATCGGATCTTTCAGGCACAATCTACGTTTGTATCATTAAGTTTGATAAACTTTTGCCATAGGAGTTCTCTAATACGAGAAGATAACTCCTTTTGTACGGTTGTCAATGGCACTTAAAATGTTTACCCAAAATCCGTATATTTAAGAAATGAAAAAACACTATTCAGGATTGAAACTCAAGGTCTTAAAAAAGGCAAATCCAACCCAAATAAGCATTAAGGGATACTCACTCTGGTTGTGGGCCAGTTTGGGAGTCATGATAGCTTTAATTCCCTGGGCCGGGCAGGCGATCGCCGAAGTCCAAACCCCAAGCATGGTCAATGATGGCATCCCCGATCAAATCCAAATTGCGCTCAATACCCTATGGGTAATATTTGCTGGAGTGCTGGTGTTTTTTATGAATGCTGGCTTTGCCATGCTAGAAACTGGCTTTTGCCGCCATAAAAGCGCTGTCAACATTTTAGCAAAAAATCTGATTGTATTCGCCTTATCCTCTCTTGCCTTTTGGGCTACTGGCTTTGCCTTAATGTTTGGTGATGGCAATTCCTTTATCGGACTGCATGGGTTTTTCTTAAGTGGGCCGGACAATAGTCCAGCCGTGGCAGAAGCCTATCAAGGGATCTATCGTTCCTTAGATTGGGCTGCTATTCCCCTAAACGCTAAATTTTTCTTTCAACTGGCCTTTGCAGGTACTGCCGCTACCATTGTATCTGGAGCCGTGGCTGAACGGATTAAATTTGCCGCTTTTGTTCTCTTTAGTTTGGGCTTAGTAGGATTGGCTTACGGCATCATTGGCCATTGGATCTGGGGGGATGGATGGCTCTCCCAACTGGGCTTTTGGGATTTTGCTGGATCAACTGTCGTGCATTCTGTGGGAGGATGGGGGGCTTTTATGGGGGCAGTTTTATTAGGGCCCCGGATGGATAAATATCCAGATGGACAAATTGCTGCTATTCCCGGCCATAATTTAGCGATTTCTACCCTCGGTTGTCTGATTCTATGGTTGGGATGGTTTGGGTTTAATCCCGGTTCAACATTAACAGCCGATCCGGAAGCCATTACCCATATTCTTCTGACGACAAATATGGCAGCCGCTGCCAGTGGAGTGATGGCAACCTTGGTTTCTTGGCGCTATTTTGGGAAGCCCGATCTGACGATGATTATTAATGGCATCTTGGCGGGCTTAGTAGCAGTTACGGCTTCTTGTGCTTATATCAATATAGTGAGTGCGATCGCCATTGGAGTCATCTCTGGAACCATTGTTGTATTTTCCGTAGTGTATTTGGAACAATGGCACATTGATGATCCAGTAGGAGCGCTTTCTGTCCATTTGGTCTGTGGGATTTGGGGAACATTGGCCCTGGGATTATTTAGTATAGGACCCGATGTTTATCCTTGGTATAGTGACGTTGGGGGGCCGTTGGCGGGATTGTTTTTTGGGGGCGGTTATTCTCAGTTGTTGAATCAATTGTTAGGGGTATTAGCTGTTGGATTTGCCATGATTGCCTTTAGTTTGCTGTTATGGTTGACCTTGAGTTTTACCGTGGGGATACGAGTGAGTCCAATGGAAGAATTAGAGGGCTTAGATCTGAGCGAGCATAGTATGGAAGCCTATAGTGGATTTATGAAAGAGCAGGAGAGAGGAAGATAGGGGAACAGGGGAATACGCAGAATGACATGATTTAATGCAATACAAATACGATAGGACTCGGATCAATGGATTGGGATGGCTGGTTTAAACGGATTGAAGATCTGGTAATGCTCCATTCTCCAAGTGGAGTAGAAGGGGAGATGAATGCGTTTCTCTTAGACGAGTTTGAGCGTCTGGGAGTGAAGCCAGAAGTGGATTTGGCAGATAATGTAATTGCCAAAATTCCGGGTCAAGATTCGAGCCGAGCGATCGCCATTACGGCCCATAAAGATGAAATTGGTGCGATTGTCAAGCGAATCAAACCGGAGGGACGGTTAGAGGTGGCTCGACTTGGAGGCTCGTTTCCTTGGGTATATGGGGAGGGGATTGTGGATATTTTAGGCGATCGCCAGACCATTTCGGGTATCCTCAGTTTTGGCTCTCGCCATGTTTCCCATGAGTCCCCCCAAAAGGTACAGCAGGAAACTAAACCAGTCGAGTGGGAAAAAGTTTGGATAGAAACCAAACTCAGTAAGGAGGCGTTACGGGAGGCTGGGGTGCGTCCAGGAACTCGTGTAGTTGTCGGAAAACACCGTAAGCGAGCCATCCGATTAAATGATTATATTGCCAGTTATACCTTAGATAATAAGGCTTCGGTGGCCATTCTCTTGGGTCTGGCCGAGCGCGTTAAAGAACCTCCCATAGATGTCTATTTAGTTGCTTCAGCCAAGGAAGAAGTAGGCGCGATCGGAGCCTTATTTTTCAGTCAACGTCATCAGTTAGAAGCCTTAATTGCCCTAGAAATTTGTCCTTTAGCGCCAGAATATCCCCTCACTGACGGCGTAGCTCCAGTTCTGCTCTCCCAAGATAGTTATGGTCTCTACGATGAAGATTTAAATCAGCAGTTACAAAAAGCGGCTGAAGCCACACAAATTCCCATCCAACGAGCTGTTTTAAGTGGTTTTGGCAGTGATGCATCCATTGCGATGAAACTCGGTCATATCGGCCGTGGAGCCTGTTTGGGCTTCCCAACTCAGAATACCCATGGCTATGAAATTGCCCATTTAGGGGCGATTAGTAATTGTCTAGAAATTTTAGTGAATTACTGTCAGAAGTGTTGAATGTAAAAACGAGTGCAACGGAAGTTAACGAAAGTCTTTGAAGTTACGCCAGCATTTCTAATAGGGAAACTTTTAGGGTCGGTAAAGGGGGCAAATGGCGATCGCCAGACCTGGAGCTAATCTCCTAAACCCTAAAAGGATTTAGGGTCTAGCATTTCATCCGCTTGTTTGGCCACAGCTAACCGCCCTCGATAGCGACAGTGCACCACCTCAATGGGAAGATGGGGCGCTCTTCACGGATGAGTTGCACCGCCTCTGAGAGTCCTTTTAATACCGCCGGTTCATTGAGGGTGGGAATCAGAACGCGATCGCTTCAAGAGCAGATTCAGGATACTATTTTACCTGTAATTACAGAAAAAAGCGCTCAAAAATGACAGGAAAAGTAGCGATTCAAGAACTGGCAATTGCCATAGCCGCCCCCGACTCCAACCCCATCCTACTCACCCCCACATTCCTCAAAGGTAGTGGCATTATCCCCCCAGAATGGGAACTGTCCTCCTCCCCTCGACTCACACCACAAATGGCACAAGTGAGCTTCACCAACGGCATCAACCTGATTGCCCAAGCCGGTACCATGAGCTTCTTACAATCGATTCCCATCGAAGGAGACCTCAGTGATATCCACATTTCCCAACTTGCCATTAAATACATCAACGTTCTACCCCAACTCGACTATAGCGCCATAGCCATTAACCCCCGTTCCTTCCTCACCTTCCCCGATGAACCAGAAGAAGGGGCGCGCAACTATATCCACCATCTCTTTGCTCCTGCGCCTTGGCTCAATGCCGCAGACGAACCCATGAAAGCCAATCTTAACTTGACCACCACATTGGGCAAGCAAAAATTTAATCTCACCATTAATGAAGTTAAGTTACAACGCAACGAAGAAGACCCGCAAATGGCCGTCCTCTTTTCCGGTAATTTCCCCTATCCTCTAGAAGGAGAGAGCAGTGGAGAGAAACACGAGAAGTTGCACCAGTGTATTGGACAATGGATGCCCAAGTGGGAACGTTATCGTCAGCTCGTAGAGCAGTTTACAGCTCTTTGTCCTTCGTAGTGGAAAAGGGGCACCTGGGAGTTAGGAGTCAGGAATTGATGGGGGGAGGGGAGTAAGGAGTCATTAAGGAGTCAGAAGTCAAAAATCAAACTGACTAACGCCTAACCCAGGCTTTTAGGTTCAGTAGAATTACGTTTTTTAGGAGAATCTAGCTATAAGAGTCACGTAATTTCTACAATTGACCCTAGCTTTTGCCTTGTGGGAAAATCCCTCTCAAATGAAAAACGGCTGAGTTGGACATTGAGGTGCTGGGAGGAAAGAATGAATTTTTTCAAAAAATTATTCGGTCAAAACCGAGTCAAAGCCAATCAACGCCATAGTGAAAACTCCCAGACCTTCATTCTCGAACCCATCCTCACCCCTTCAGCTCTAATTGATATCGAAACGGGGGAAGAAACCCCCGATCTCGACTCAGAACTCCTGGCAGATATAGCTCCTTCAAATCCAGAAGAACTCGAGAGAACAGAAGAGTCATTGAGTGAAGAAGGGGAAACCTTAGAGAATCCCTTAGAAGTCGAAGAAACGGTTGATGAAATAGAAGAAGAACTCCCCTTTTTTACCTCCCTGCCAGAAAGTATTAGTAGGGAAGAAGTAGAGGGAGAGTTAAATTTAGAAAATGATCCCTTAGAGCCGGAAGAACTCTCCTTACCCTCTGAGGTTAGGGATTCAATAGAGTCAGAAGAGGAAGAACTCTCTCCCACAGAAACTGAACAGAGCGCAGCAGAAATAACCGATGATGCTCTCTTATCAGAAGATAGAGAAGCCGAACAAGAGAGTGAAGAAAACCTGGGGAGCGATCGGATAACTCAAGCAGCAGAAGCCAGGATAGAACCGGAATACTTGGATGTTGATCGAGGCTATTTCCTTGTTGGAGAGAGCGGAGAAATCCAAGTCAATTTTATCTTAGATGGCGGCAAATATAAAGGAGAAGTTGGCATATTTAGCTTGCGAGAGATGGGAGATATAGAACTAGATACTCCGGAATTTATCTCTGAAGCAGCCAAGCGGGTATTATCCGACTCAGACTGGGGACAAATCGCCATTAGCGATCGCACAGAAGGCGCTTTGCTCGACGAGAAAGTAGAATCAAGGAACTGGAACAGTGGCCAATACCAGGGAGAAAAAACCCTTACCTTTCAACCCGGCGATCGCCTGGGAATCATGTTAGTGCCCAAAGGGAGCATTCAGCAAGTCTTAAACAACCCACAAGCCACAGGAGCCAGAGCACCCCTATTCAGTTTAGAGGGAACCGCACTGGTGAAAATAGGAGAAGACAGTTGCGGGTATGGTTTTGAAGATATAGCTTTAGATAGGAAGAGCGATCGCGACTACAACGATATCATCTTCACGCTCAAAGGAGCCACCCCCGTCGGCATTTCCCCCATAGAAAACCTAATTGACGCTGATGCCAACTGGCAGGAAACCGAAGCCGGAGAGCGTATTCTTGAAGAACTGCACTGTCCTCATGCAGCAGATGAAGAAGCTCCCATGGTAGAGACACAACTGCTCAACGATAGCGGTTTATCCAGTTCAGATAGAATTACCAACGACCCCTCAATAACCGGAAGCGTAACTGATGAAAGCGCCATAGAACAACTACAAATTAGTTTGGACGGCACAAACTTCAATGAAATCACCACTTCATTAGAAGAAGATGGTAGCTTTACCTTAGACAAAGAAGCGCTCAACAGCCTTAATGGAGAAATCCTAGCTGAGGGAGAACATACCCTATCAGTTCAAGCAACAGACGAGTATGGGAATACTTCAGAAATCACCGAAATTTCCTTTATCCTAGATACCAGCGCGCCAGAGATTCAGTTAAATTTAGAATCTCTGAC
>NZ_JAQMUE010000003.1 GCF_028330985.1 Roseofilum reptotaenium CS-1145
CCCAGATTCCACTGCCATTGTTGTAGGTTCCTTGACTGGGGGTGCTGTTGACGAAGGTGAGTCCGGCTGGCAGTTGTTCGCTCACTTCTACTCCCGTGGCGTTGGCTGGACCTGTGTTGGAGAGGGTGAGGGTATAGGTTACTGTGTCGCCGACGTTGGGACTGGTGTTGCTGATGCTCTTGAGCAGGGATAGGTCGGCATCAGTAGCATTAGCTACGGTTGTCTCATCTATAGGGCTATCATTGCCTGTTGACGTGTCTTCGATACCAGGAACTTCAACTTCATTGCGAATCATAGTTCCAGGTGTTGTGCTTGGATCAACCGTTCCCGTAGCCAGTATGGTGATTGTATCTTGCGGGCCTAGAGCGAGTTGAACCACTAAGTCATTGGTGTTACTTCCAGTTGCGCCACTGACGATATTACTATCACCTGGTGTATTGTTATCGGTAAGGGTTGCTGTCCAACTGATGCTACTGGTAACCAACTGACTGGGAAGGGTGTCTTGAATGATCATGCCAACGATGCGGTCTAATGGCTCATCATTGGTGACTGAGATGGTATAGGTAATGGGGCTACCAGCCGCAACGTTATTGAGATTGTCTGTTTTTTCGATGGTTAAATCAGCTTGAGATTCTAGAGTGGGTAGGGTTCCAAAATCTGCGGCAGCAAAGTTTAAAGCTCCCCTATCTAGGGTGGGTATGATTCCTCCACTGACATTGGGATAATCGAGGATGACTAATCGATCGCCACTACTAGCATATAGGTTACCATCATTCCCAAATCCTAAAGAGCCAGTCCGAGTATTGCTAAGACTCGCTTCTCCAATTCGTGTTGCGGTTAGAGTACCTGCTGAAACATCTACTGTATAGAGTTCAAATGGCTGGCCAGTATTGCCTGTAGTAGTAATAAAAAGGGTATTAGGATCGTTGGGATCGAATGCTATATCGCCCCCATTTGCAGGTAATCCTGAAATTGCGCCTAAGTCGGTTGCTGTACCTGTATTGGGATCGATGGAAAATAATTGGTTCGATCCATTACTTAAACCATATATGGTTCCGTTATCAGCTTGAGCTAATTTAAAAAACTGAATACCACTAGGAACGTCTGAACCTACTGTCCCAACTTCAGTATTCATGCCTGTTAATGGGTCCCAAAAACCGACTCGGGCAGTTGGTCCTGTTGTTTGTTCTACATAGTAAATTCGTCCAGTGTCGCTCTGCCGAGCGATCGCAAAGCTATCAAAGGCGATGGTTCCTACTTTGGTAGAGGTTCCATCTTTAATGTCAACAATATAGAGTTGTGTGAAGGGATCGCTGGCATTAATGGGGAGATCTCGGCCTACGGAGTAGAAGGGGTTGGCGACGATGATTCCTAGGGTGTGGGGGTAGGTGGTGATCGCTCCCTTCTCTAGTGCTAATTCTGAGTGTATCTCTCCTGTATGATAGGCTAAATCCCAGGTTCCACCGAGAGCTGCACTGCCGGTTAAGGTGGTGGAAGCGGCGATCTCCCTTTGGGTTAACTGACTGAGTTGCTCCACAAAGAACTCACCGATCGCATTTCCCGCAACTCGACAACCATAGAGTAATATTTCTGCTGTTTTACTCAGCAGATGTGACCAGTTTTGTAGAGTTTTGCTATAACAGGCTAGTGTTTCTAGACTGAGTTGGGTTGAACCGAGCTGTAACTGTCCCCAGTTTCCGTGAGAAATTAAGTGCAGTGATTCAATGGGGGTTCCCTGATGGGCAACCAGATAGTTGTTAATTTGCTCAATTCCATCTCGATCTTTTTCCAAGATCACAACAGCTACATCTGACTTGATCCCTTTAACTAAACTGGCATAATCTTCAACCTGGGGATCGATAAACGCAATCTGTTTGGTAAACGCAGGAATATTGAATAAGTTAGACATGGTCGTGGTAGATGTAAGCTGAGTAACCTAGAACAGAATATATGGAACGATCTAATCTGAGTTAATGAATTAATGTTAACTATCTGTTTTAGAGTCCGATCTACGGATTCTGTAGATAGGTTTCTCCAGCATAAAAAGCTTGTTTTTTAGCAAACCTTAGTGGTGAGAGCCTCTATTATTTAATATTTAAGCCTAGCTCATTACTCAAATCAAGAACTGGTTTATTTGATTTTGATATTTGATTCTAAGTTAGATAAAATCAAATATTTATCACTCTTTTAAATTTAAAGAGATTCTTTACACCCTGAACAAGTATATTATACATCTAAGCCCAAAAAAATGGCAATTGATGGGGGGCGAAATATTAAAATATTAATAATTAGTACTTTTGCGGATAAACAGATCGATGCTCCAAACAAAAGATACCAGAATACTCCGATCTCCCTCAAACTAGGTTACGATAATGTAAACTTTTTTTGTAAGCTTGATGCTATTACCTTTGAAAATCCTATCTGCTTAAGGTCTTATGCAATGCGAATTCTAATTTATTCTTATAACTATGCTCCAGAGCCTATTGGGATTGCTCCATTGATGACTGAGTTAGCCGAAGGTCTAGCCAAGCGAGGGCATCAGGTGCGCGTGGTGACAGGAATGCCGAACTATCCGGAACGGCAAGTTTATGAGGGGTATCGCGGTAAAATTTATTTAACAGAAGTAAAAAACAATGTTACGATTCAGCGCAGTTATGTTTACATAAAGGGCCCAAAACCGGGATTATTAGATCGTCTCTTACTTGACGGCAGTTTTATTTTTAGCAGTGTTGTTCAAGCCTATCGAGGATGGAAACCAGATATTGTTTTTGCGACTATTCCCCCTGTACCGATCGCGGTTCCTGTGGGTATTTTTTCGGCTTCTCGACGCTCTCCAGTGGTGCTTAATTTACAAGATATTGTCTCAGAAGCGGCGGTGCGAGTGGGATTACTTAAGCGTGAGTCTGTATTATTTAAAATGGCAGAAAGTTTGGAGACTCTCGCCTATTCTACCTCGAAACAGATTAGCGTCATTGCTGAAGGATTTCGAGACAAATTATTATCCCAAGGAATTAGCGATCGCAAAATCACCTGTATTCCCAACTGGGTGGATGTAAACTTTATTTGTCCCTTACCTCAGGAACCCAATCCGTTTCGCAGCGAACATCAACTTAAGGGTAAGTTTATCATTCTCTATGCTGGTAATATAGCCCTTACCCAAGGTCTAAGTACCGTCATTCAAGCGGCTGCCCAACTCCAACACTTGGAGGCGATTCAATTTGTAATTGTGGGAGAAGAAAAAGCCTTGGGCGCTCTGCAAACGGAATGCGATCGCCTAAAAGCCACCAATGTTAAACTTCTTCCCTTCCAACCGCGTGAAACCCTGCCCCAAATGTATGCGGCTGCCAACATCGGATTAGTTGTCCAAAAACAGCGCGTCACCACCTTTAATCTGCCCTCCAAAATTCCCTTAATTTTATCAAGTGGTCGAGCCATTCTTGCCTCTGTCCCTGATGATGGAACCGCAGCTAAAGCCGTTCGTGAGAGTGGAGGCGGAGTCGTGGTTCCCCCAGAAGACAGTACAGCCTTAGCTGATCAAATTGCCAAGCTTTACCATAATCCCATAGAAGTTGAACGGCTAGGAAAACAAGGGCGAGACTATGCCCTGCAAAACTTTTCCCTTGAACAAGCCCTCAATCGTTATGAGACCCTATTTGAGGAGGTAATGGGTAATAGGGAATAGGTAATCTCCGCGTCCCCGTGTCCCGCTTTCTCCGTGTCTTCCTGACTCGAATCTTAAAATCATTCCCTTGAAAGGTCCCCCCGTCCCCATTCCTGACTGCCCACTGCTCAGATCTTCAGTTAAGATGAAGATTCTTGAGATCGCTAGAACTTGTCCTAAATTTTTAATCTTGTTTGCATGTCCAACTTTGGCCAAACCCCTCTTTCTCCTACCTCAATTCCCTCTTCAGCTCCCTCTAGTCCTCTATCGATAGAGAGTAGCCAGCATATGGCCCGAACTATAGCTGAAGCGGCCGATGACCGTAAGGGGGGAGATATCCTGATCCTCAAAGTCGATGAAGTCTCCTACTTAGCCGATTTCTTTATATTGGTCACCGGATTTTCCACCGTGCAAGTGCGGGCGATCGCCAGGGCGATCGAAGATAGTGTAGAAGAGAACTTCCAGCGCTTTCCCCTCAGAACCGAAGGAAAAGCTGAAGGAAGCTGGATTTTGCAAGACTTTGGAGAAGTCATTGTCCATATTTTTCTCCCCGAAGAGAGACAATTTTATAACCTCGATGCCTTCTGGAGTCATGCAGAAGCGATCGAATTTAAACCCAAGGACTCATAGAGAACACAAAGCCCTATGACAGAAAACAATACCTGGGCCTGTCCTGTCCCGGATGAGCAACAACCTCTCAACGAATTTCGAGCACTAAAAGAATCAGGATTTTTTCGTTGGGGAACCCTAGACCCTCACCAGTATTGGTTGAAGGCGATCTGGATTTGGGGATTAAGCTGGGTCATTACCGGGCCAGTCGCTGCGGCAAGTTTCCCAGTCAGCAAAGACCCCTTTCACTTTACCCTCTGTGCTAGTGCTGGAGCAAGTCTAATTCTGATATTACTCCTGGTGCGCTTATACTTAGGGTGGAAATATATTGGCGATCGCCTCAACAGCCCCACCGTCTCCTACGAAGAATCCGGCTGGTATGATGGTCAAATCTGGGAAAAATCCCCAGAGATCCTAACCAAAGACCAACTGATTGTTACCTACCAAGTCAAACCCATCCTCAAACGCCTTCATTGGACATTTGCAGGACTAGGGACACTACTGGGAACAGAAGCCATTAGTTGGATTTATTTCTAATCATTCCTGATGTTCTATTCATCTTATTCATAAACTCATGACCAGGGGAAAACGTACCGCCACCTTACAAGTCAGTCTTCTCCGGGAAGGCATTACTGAATCCACCCACTGCACCCAAGCTGTTGTTTGCGACGACAAAGGGCGAGTCCTTTCTGCTGCTGGAGATCCAGAAACTGCCACCTTCATTCGGTCTGCCCTCAAACCCTTTCAAGCCTCAGCCGTAACCAGCAGTGGAACCCTAGAACGCTACGATCTGAGCGATCGCGATTTAGCCATCATTTGCAGTTCCCATCAAGGTACAACAGCTCAAGCCAGGCAAGTCTTTAACATTCTCTGGCGTTGCGAAATTGAACCCACAGCCCTCCAATGTCCCATTCCCCCTGGCGCTCAAAGCGCCCTCCAACACAATTGTTCGGGCAAACATGCCGGTATGTTAGCCGTTTGTCAGCAACGCCATTGGATGAAAGAAAACTATTTACGCCGCAATCATCCCGTTCAACAACTCATTTTATCCAGAGTCGCCGAACTGCTCAGACTTCCTCCCGATGAACTCATCGGTGTCCATGATGACTGTGGCGCACCCACCTACTACATGCAACTGGGACAAATGGCCACCTTATATGCTCAGTTAGCCTCTGGCGATCATCTAGACTTAGAGCGAGTCGTACGAGCCATGACCCACTATCCTGAATTTGTTGCTGGGGAAGAGAAGTTTGACACCGAATTAATGCGAGTCACTCAAGGGGAACTGGTCAGTAAGTCTGGAGCCGAAGGCATCCAATGTATTAGTCGCATTGGCGAAAGGGTCGGTTTAGCCATTAAAGTTATCGACGGCAGTAAACGGGCCAAATATGCCGCTGCCATTCACGTCCTTAAAGAATTAGGCTGGATCAGCCCCATGGCTGCCGATACCCTCGGAGAGCAGTTCACGACCCTTGGAGACTATAAACGACTAGAGGTGAGCGGCGAATTGTCCCTAATTTAGAAAAATTTGGAAAAAAGGTTGCATAATTTAAATCGCTGATCTATACTAGATAGAGTGACGCGGGGTAGAGCAGTCTGGTAGCTCGTCGGGCTCATAACCCGAAGGTCAGTGGTTCAAATCCGCTCCCCGCCACCAAACTCCAAATAATGCTTTAAGAACCCTATTGAATAGTCAATAGGGTTTCTTATTTGAGTATAACCCCCTAACTTATGGTACGGTAAAAGAGTTGTCAAATCCCCCTTAAGGAGAAGCCATGACCCGCGCCATTATGGAAACAGAAAAAGGGACAATCAACTTGGAATTATTCGACCAAGATGCCCCCAATACAGTCAAAAATTTTGTTGAATTATCCAAGAAGGGATTTTATGATGGACTGACCTTCCATCGGGTCATTGATAACTTTATGGTTCAAGGAGGCTGTCCCTTGGGAACTGGAACGGGCGGCCCAGGCTACAAAATTAAGTGCGAAATTAATGACAATAAGCATTTAGCTGGAACCTTATCCATGGCCCATGCAGGACCGAATACAGGAGGCAGTCAGTTTTTTATTTGCCATTCCCCCCAACCCCATTTAGATGGTGTCCATACCACCTTTGGTCAAACCGAAAATATGGATGTAGTGAATGCCATTCGTAAAGGCGATAAGATTATTTCGGTGAAAATTGAAGAGTAATCGAGTGTTTTCTTCGCTTTGTACGGGGATAGGACAATAAGGAAATGGCAAAACTGGCTTTTTCCATGGCTCACTCCCTATTTTCTATGTCCTCACTTCTGTAAGCAGTCTAGACTTTCGATCGCTCTTAAAATCGCTTCTGGGGTAGCTGGAGAGGCTAACTTAACCTGCTGGGTATCCCCAAAAGCGGCTATTGCTTCCCGGATGGCTTCGCGCACTGAAATAGCTAACATAAACGGTGGCTCTCCCACTGCTTTTGAGCCGTAAATTACGCCGGGTTGCTCGGCTTTTTCCAGTAAGCTGATGTGGAAATTTTCGGGAATATCGGCGATCGTGGGAATTTTGTAGGTACTTGGAGAGTAAGTACGGAGTCTACCTTGATTATCCCATACCAACTCTTCCATTGTCAACCATCCCATTCCCTGGACAAACCCCCCTTCAATTTGTCCGCGATCGACCAATGGATGGAGTGAATTTCCCACATCATGAACAATATCCACTTTTCGTAGCTTAAACGTACCCGTAAAGCGATCCACTTGCACTTCACTAACGGCTGCGCCATAGGCATAATAATGGAAAGGGCGACCTTTGCCAGTTTGCGGATTCCAAGAAATATTGGGTGTACGATAATAGCCAGTTGCCGATAAACTAATCCGCTCTAAATACGCTTGACCAATCACTTCATCAAAGCTCACTTTCAAGTTAGGATTCGTAGCAGAATAAATCCAGTCTTCGGCAAAAACCAAGTCTTCTGGAGCATAAAGATTAAGTAACTTAGCTGCTACAGGGGCTAATCTTTCCTTGAGCGTTTCGCAGGCATTTTTAATCGCTTGTCCATTTAAGTCAGAACCACTAGAAGCAGCCGTTGCCGAAGTATTGGGCACTTTATCCGTGCTAGTCGGCATGACTCGAAAACGGTCAAGGTTTACGCCCAGAGACTTGGCTGCCACTTGCAACATTTTACTGTGTAATCCTTGGCCCATTTCCGTCCCACCATGGTTGAGTTGAATACTGCCATCGAGATAAATTAAAATCAATGCACCCGCTTGATTATATTCACTTTTAGTAAAGGAAATTCCGAACTTAACTGGCGTAATGGCTAATCCCCGTTTTTCATACGCATGACTTTGGTTAAACTCCCTCACTTGAGCCGTTCTTTGCTTAAGCTGGGCTTCTTGTTTTAATTGACTCCAAATCTGGTGCAGGCGATTGTCAAATAATTCTTGTCCATAGTGAGTCGTATTGGTTTCTCCCGTTCCATGGTAGAAATTTTTTTCACGGATTTCTAGAGGAGTGGATTTTAGAAAACGACTGATGCGATCGATAACCTCTTCAATAATTACCATAGCTTGCGGTCCGCCAAATCCCCGAAAAGCCGTATTAGAAACGGTATGGGTTTTAGCAACATTTCCTCGCACTGCTAAATTGGGAATATAATAGCAATTATCGATATGAAAAAGAGCGCGTCCCATAATTGGAAGCGATAAATCTAAACTCCATCCCCCATGGGAATATAAATCAACATCTAGGGCGGAAATTTTTCCCTCTAAATCAAAGCCTACGCGATATTTGCCTAAGAAACCATGACGTTTGCCAGTCACGATCATATCATGGTTCCGTTTGAGGCGAACACGTACCGATTGACCTGTTTTCTGAGCAGCAAGTGCAGCAATGGCAGCGATAGGATTAGATTGACTTTCTTTACCTCCAAATGCACCTCCCATGCGTAAACAAGTGACCACCACTTGAGAGCGGGAAATCCCTAAAACTCGTGCCACCATAATTTGGGTTTCTGTGGGATGTTGAGTAGAGGAATAAACTTGATAATTACCTTCAGTATCGGGGGTTACCCAACTGACATGGGTTTCCAAATAAAAGTGATCTTGTCCGCCAATTTCCAGTTCTCCTTCTAGGGTATATTCGGCTTTGTCTAAGGCTAAATAAGGATTGCCGCGTTGAATAACTTGGGGTTCTCCTTGGAAACTGTTGGCTTCAATAGCCTGTTGTATCGTTAAAATTGGTTCTAGGGGAGTATAGTCAATGGTAACTTCTTTTGCTCCTTCTCGTGCGGCAGCTTCGGTTTCTGCAACTATCCAAATGATGGGTTGACTGTGGTAATAAATTTCATCAGTAGGTAGGAGAATTTCATCTAAATTAACAATGCAAGTATTGTTGATACCGGTAATATCTTCAGGGGTAATTACAGTGACAACTCCAGGGACTTGTTGGGCACGGGAATAGTCAATCTGACTAATTTTTGCCCTAGCATGGGAGGAGAGAACCGGATATAAATGTAGAAGATCTATGGGAGAGCGCAGGTCATCAGTATACGTGGCGGTTCCAGTAACGTGATGGGGGGCACTTTCATGGGTTTTATGTTTGTTGAATTTCATGGAAGTAACTGTAAATTATGAATTAGATATTTAGGTAGGGTGGGTAGGGTAAGAAGTGTAGAAGTTAAATAATATGGCTTATTTTCCTGCCTAACCTACGATGATTGGCAATTATAATAGTTTAATCACACTCGATCTCATGGAAAAATTTCTCGAAGAGATTGGCAACTAGGAGTTGACGATATTCGGCGCTGGCGCGGAGGTCGGTTAGGGGGCTAAATGTTTGTTGTAAGATGGGTTTGATGTCTCGGATAGTGTCTAAGTGCCACAGTTTGCCGATGAGCATGTCCTCGACTTGGGTAGCGCGGATGGGGAGGGGAGCAACTCCTCCATAGGCGAGTCTGGCATGAATAATGTGGTGGTTTTCGTCTAAGTCTATGGTAAAGGCTGCGGCAACGATGCTAATGTCATCGGTTCCTCGTTTGCCGACTTTATAGGATTGACTGAGACGGCGAATGGCTTTAGGTGGTAGGGTTCTGGGAATGGAGATGGAGCGGATAATTTCTCCCGCTTGTAGAGCAGTTTGGCGATAGTTTTGAAAAAAGTTGCATAAGGGGAGAGTTCTTTCACCTTGTGGACTGGCGAGGCTGAGGGTTGCGTCGAGAGAGAGGAGGACGGGGGAAAGATCGCCAATAGGTGAAGCGGTGCCTAAGTTACCCCCAAGGGTAGCGCGGTTGCGGATTTGGCGGGCGGCGAACCAGATGAGCATGGTGTCGAGACTGGGAAAGATGCCTTGAAGATGGGTTTGAATGTGGGAGAGGGGAAGAGCTGCGCCGATTTCGACGCTTTCGGGGGTGATGTGGAGGGTTTGCAGTTCAGGAATGGCTTCGAGGGAGATGAGTAGAGGAAAGTGTTGGGTATGGTGACTGAGGTGGAGTCCGATGTCGGTTGCTCCAGCGATGAGGGTAGCGTTGGGGTGTTGCTGGAGGAGATGGAGGAGTTGGTTGAGGTTGATGGGACGATGGAAGCGATCGCCATCTGCCCCATATTCGCACTCTATTATTACAGTAGAGGCAGTCTCTAGTTTTTGCGTAAAGCGATCTTGAATATTGGTGGCTCCAGTGACTTGTTGAGCGGCGCGACGAATGGGAAGATATCCCGTACACCTACAAAGATTTCCCTCAATGCAAACATCATTCACCGTTCCCTGGTAATAAGCACAAAACATGCTCATGATAAATCCTGGAGTGCAATAGCCACATTGAGAACCCCCCGTCTCTACCATAGCTTGTTGCACCGGATGCAGAGTCTCCCCAGCAATACCTTCTACGGTGATAATTTCTCGCCCAATAACTGCACCCAGGGGAACGATGCAACTATTGATAGCTTGATAGTAGGGTTTTCCCTCCTGATTTTGAGCAATAATAGCCACAGTACAAGCGCCACAGTCCCCATCACCACACCCTTCTTTCGTTCCCACAAATCCACTTTGGCGCAGATATTCCAACAGGGTGGAATGGGGAGAAGTATCTTTGAGAAAGAGGGTTTTGTTGTTAACAATCAGGTAGGGTTGAGTCATGGGTAAGGAGTAATATAGCGCTTTGCGCTAGGGAATAGGGAATGGGGAATAGGGAATAGGATTGTGGTACATGGCTTCGGGGATTCAACAGTTTACTCCATAACAGTACTTTGTACTGTATAGCAGAGAAAGAGTTGGTTAGAACAGTTAAGTTATGGTTTGAAGCAATAGGCACGAATAGCAACAGAAAATGCCCTAACTCTCCCTTTTGCTGCTATATAAGTAGGGATAGGTTCATCTAATATCCCCCATTTCTCACCAAGGTTATTGGTGAACTGGCTCCCCAATATAATTTGTAATTTTTAGGGAAACGATTCTCATAGGAATAGGGTTGAAATCATAGTCAGGCACGATATTCGATCGCTACAAGAGCGCTATTTTCCTCACCTAACGATTCTCGCTGAATTTCTTGCAGCCCGATGTTCTGAAAGTGTACTAATTCTGACAGAGAAAGGGGCCAAGGGGGGCCATCCGGTTCGGCTTCTGTGGCTCGAATTTGGGTGATGATCAAAAGTGTACCGTCTGGAGCGACTAAATTGGCGATCGCCTCCATGGTTTGCTCTCTCAGGGCTAAAGGTAAGGCTTGAATCGTATACGTCTCAATCACCCGATCAAAACCCTGATGCCAATTTTCAGGGGGTGCGAAGAGATCGGCCACTTGATAGGTTACCTTGGATTGGGGAAATCGCTGCTTGCACCAGGCGATCGCTGTTTCTGAAACATCAAACGCGGTTACCGTAAATCCCTGAGCAGCTAAGGCTTCGGCATCGTCGCCTAAACCACAACCCACCACAAGAGCTGTTTTTCCAGTTTCTTCTCTGGGATATTTTTGTAACCAACTTGCCAGCAGGGGATGGGGTTGTAATTTAGCCCAGGGAATTTTGCCTTCCTCCTGGTTAGCCGATTCATACAGGGTTTCAAACCAGGCATAGGGGGTATTATTTTCGATGGCACGATCGACCATTTCTTCAAGTCGCTGACGATCTTCCATAAGCTTAAGGGAGTTTAGTAGCACTAAAAAACCTAGCTCTACCTTCAACGGGAACACCAGGAGTTGGTTCAAAGGGAGGGCGACCTAGGGACACGCTACAATTGGACGATTCGGTGATACTCGCTTGCCAACCATAGGATGAAAATAGGGCTATGGGGTTATCAAAGCCAGATTTAAAGTATCCTCGATAGGGTGCATAGTCAATTCCAGCTTTTCCGAGCATATCGCAACCCAAGATACTTTCAGGAGCGCTTAAGTCAGATAAGGTCTGGAGGAGTTGATGAACTTCTGTTTCTGTCAGATACATCAGCAATCCTTCCATAATCCAAACCGTGGGGTTTTCGGGTTGATATCCTTGCTCTAATAATAGGGCTTTCCAGGGTTGGGTGAGGTCAGCGGCGATCGCCTGGCGGTTAACCTGAGGTTCGATATGCTGAAAATAGCTCTCTTTTGCCTCAATGACTTCAGCTTGATCGAGTTCATAGAGGGTTGTCTTATCCGGTAAAGGAAGACGAAAGGCACGCGCATCCATTCCTGCACCGAGGATCACAATTTGAGTTAGAGGAGGGACATAAGAGGCGATCAAATCGTCGAGAAACCGAGCGCGGACGGCAACATATTGACGATCGATCAGTTGTAGTTGTTCATCTTTGAATGCGATCGCTTCTGGGGTGACAAATTGTTGGGCATAGGGATCATCAAAGAGGCGATCTGGGCGATCGCTTTCTGCCGCTCGAATAGCAGCCATTACTCGTGCAGTAAAAGGAACAAAAGGAGTTCCTTTATTGGATTCAGAAGTCATTCATCGATCGCTCCACTACGGTACTGGATTTAGGATTGAGTTAACGGTTAAGTTGAGTTCTGGAAAGTTCGGAGAAGGGAGTACGTCATTATTTTTAAATGTACCTAGCTCTCTATAGGTTTTGTTAGTCAGTTCTAAAATTAAGATCGTTTGAGTTTGGGGGTCAACAATCCAGTATTCAGGAATGCCACAATCTTGATATTGACTTCTTTTGGCAATGTAGTCTCTTTCTCTTTGGATGTCACCAGGACTGACCACTTCAACCACTAATAGAGGGGGAGACATCGAAAGACGGAGAGTATTGCGTTTGGAGAGTTGTTGAATATGTTCTTCTCTAATAATCGTTAAATCGGGATAGCGGTTTTTGGGTTCTCCTCTGACTTCTAGTTCTAGTCCATGTCCTCGGACTCTACGATATCCAACTAATGATGAAAATTGAATCAGTAGAAATGTGGCAATTTCAAAGTTGAAACCAGATTCTGGAGGCATTTCTACCAGTTCTCCGTTGAAGAGTTCATAGAGTTTATCGGAGTTTTCATCGTAGCTGAGGTAGTCTTCAAAGGTTTCAAATCGGGGGGGAGTCGTTAGCATAGATTTACAGCGCTTCGCGCTAGGAAATAGGGGGTGGAAGGACTAGGGATTTTAACTATCTAAGGATATAAAATTTCTTGGGGAATCACTTCCGGATCGAGAGTGATACTTGTCCAGATCACTCGAATGGTTGGATTTCCCCCTTGATTAATCCATTCAACTTTTATTGGGTATTTTTCTCCTCTTTGCAAAGCAATTTTAGGAACAGGATTATGCAAATCAGAGGAATCAAATACTAATTGATTATCAATCCATATTTTACCAGAATCTTGAGGTTTTTTCAAGTACAGATGAAATTGATGATCTTCGCTAAATCTGGCTTGCACCTCACCTTCCCACACCATCTTAAAATTATCGGGGGCAACCCCAGAAATTGGGGAATTGCTATAGTAGGGTTCGATGTCAATTTTGGGAAAATTAAACTCGCCAATAGCTGAGTTTCCCTGGATATCTTGATAGAGCGTTCCCGTTAATCCAGTTCCAGATAATTCCAGCATTTTCACGGGTTCATCTAACTTAAACTTACCCGTTAATTGTTTGATTTTATCCCATCCCAGAGTTTCATAAACAGGTAGACCTCCCGGTTGCGGACCAATCCAAAAACGACGACTATCAGCAAATTCCATTAAGGCAAATCCTTGAAAATCCTGATGATTAGAAGCTTGATAAACGGAATCAGGATAATCATCTAAGGTTCGTTGGTCTAAGAGAGGGCCAATATATAATCCATCTTCAGTATAAACGGCGGCCGGAGTATAGTCTTGATCGACGACAATTACCGTATTATCAGGGCCAGAGCGCACATGCATGGGATAATAAAGTTTGCCGCTATTTTTTTCCCGATGATCGAAGACTTTACGGGAAATCAGACCTAAGAGTTCTTGATTGTCATTCCATTTAATCAGACGATTGACGCGGTTTTGGCTACTGGGCCAGCGTCCTCCTAAGCTTTCATGAACGGTGAGATGGGATTGACTGACGAGATAGATATTGCCATTGGCATCTCTCTCTAATTCTCTTGCCCAATAGAAATTATTGACTGATTCAGGAATGGGAGGGCCGGGTTCGATATTTTGCAGATTATAAAAGGGGATTTTGGGATCGTTTCCAAGCCATTCGGCTACCGGTACTGTATACCAAGCGAAGGGGGGATCGGAGCTGCCAAAGTTTTGGTTGGGTAAATAATAGTTAAATTGGTCATCCCAAACGCCTTCACCGGCAAAATTCCAGCGAAAATCTTGGGGATAGAATAGGAATTCTTCGGGTTCCATGATGCCATTTTGATTGCGATCGCCCCAAGAAAAGCTTCTCGGTGCTTGACGATAGTCCTGAAACCCTTGCCCCCTCACCGCTTCCACCCAAGGCGCAGGAAAACCGTCTTCTCCAGATCCCCTCCACAGGTCACTATTGGGGTTGTGAACTACCGTTGTGGTTAAGGAAACGGGCCATAATTTCCCTTGCTGGCGATCGACTCTTAAAATAGCCGGTCTTTTGGTGGCGAATAAATAAAGTTCATCTTGCCAATAAACCGGTTGCCAACGGGAGCCGATCGCCCGATTTTCGACAAATAATTTATCCCCCGGTTCGGCAAAGGAATAGACCTCTAACACCTCCCAGGTTCCTTGGTCTACATTCAACCGTAATTTGACTACCTCTGGAGCATGACCGGTTAACCAAATAATGCTGGGATCTTTAGGGTCAACTGTCGGCACTAAATAATAACTTAATCCCCCAAACCAAGTATTTAAAACCAAGCCATCTGCACTGCGAATATGGGAGGTTTGCCGAGGATAAGTTCCCGGCTCTGTCGTATAAAATCCACCCTTTTGATCCGCCGTCACATCCGCCAGATCCCCGAACAATTCCTGTTGATAAACCCCAAAAGGTCGCCGCGCTCCGCCATACTCCTGTACCTTGCGAAACTCGCGGTCATAGCGCCAAACCTGAGACCCTTGGCTAGTTTCATTCAGATATAACTCCCCAGTGATATGGTCGAGATCTAGGGCAACCACACCCTGTAACCCGGTGATTTTGGTCTCTTGGATGTTCTGCACCGGATCGATAAAGATGACCTGACCTTGGGTATGAACTAGAATAGAACCCTGGCGATCGCCGCTTACTGCCGTAACTGCATTTACCCCTTCTAACCCCTTCACCGTCGCCAACACTCTCGTCGGATTCTCAACATCAAGCCAACGGATTTCCCCTAATTCTGGCAAAACGACAACTAAATTATTACCCTCAAGATCGATATCGCTAACCTGAATTCCGCCCTCCGTAATTTGCCAGCCTCCCACCGGTTTTCCAGTGTCCGCTGTTACTACTCTAATCCAATGAGTTTCCGTGTCTCCTGCTCCCTCATCCTTAAGCAAATATACCTTACCCCCTGCGGCTGCTAACCGTTTCAGACGGCCGCCCTGATAATACTGTTCTTTAGTCCAGATTTGCTCTTGACCATCAGGGGAATGCTTCACCACCATAGGCGGAACTTCCGTCAGCCTTGCACCAAAGTAAACCCCAGAATCATCTACTGCCACCGTTCCCACCCCGGTATGATCTCCTGGCCATAAATGATACGGCTCTGAAGGCGGATTGACCCCGATATGGGTAATATAGCGGGAGGTAAATCCCGGATGACTTACCCGTTTCCAAGTATACTCACCCGCAGGAGCAGGATTCCCTTCCCCATCTAAACCATCCCACCTCACCTGATGAGTCCCCATTTCATAGGGTTCACCCCTTAACACTTCCCTGACCAAAACCCCTTGATCATTAAAAATACCTAAAGAGACCCGGCTTTTTTCCGTGAGCGTAAATTCTAGAGTGCGTCCAGAGGGAATAACCGCTGGCGTGATTAACGGTTCAGCCGTTTGTGAGGTTTGACACCCAGAAAGGACTGTTCCTGTGGTTAATCCTAGAATGAGTAAGGGGAGATACAGCGCTTTGCGCTGTAAAGTAATAAGTAATAAGTAAATCATTCTTGTTTTTAAAGTAGCGCTTTTCCAGACTTACCAACTCCAGCGCTGAGTAAGGAGAATTAGAGAACACCATTTATGGAATACTCAAGGAAAGCACAAAACTGGATTTATCCTATTGCCTATTCCCCACTCCCCATTACTGCGCAAAGTATTTAATCTTAAGTCCGCAATTGTTTCCAGAGTTGACGAATTAGACCAATGGTTAATCCCGGCATTTCTAACTGGGGGGTAAGTCCCACATTTTCTAGAGTTATAAACCGCTTCACATATTCTGGATTTAAACCCGCTAGGCGTTGACCAATTTCTGGGCCAGTAAATTGGGATTTTTTACCCCACAAAATAGCGGTTGGAGTTGTTAAACGGGGCATGTATTTTGCTAAATCAAAACATAAATCGCCCCGAACAAAGGAGAGTGCAGCATATTCGGCATTGGGTTGTGTAGCGGATTCTAGATAGGCTTCGATAATTTCTGAGTAGATGCGATCGCTTTGGGCAAATTGGCGATTTTGCAGAAAAGAGGCAATTCCAGCTTCCGTGGCGATCGCTGTGCTATAAACGAATTTATCCAAAACAGGAAATTTAATCAACTGGGCAAATAAACTGGCGCTATAATCTTGACCAAAATCTGATAATCCAGCCGGAGTGGTTAAAATTAAAGACTGAAATAACTGGGGATAGTCAATTGCCACCCGAATCACTAACGCTGCGGTTAACGAAGAGGCAATCACCGTGCAGGGTTCCTCACAGGTGAGTTCTAAAAATTCCCGAATGGTGGTCAGATAATCCTCAATTTGATAGTTGCGCTCTGGATGATCGGAACAACCCCAGCCGATTAAATCGGGAGCGAGGGTATAATACTCGGCAGCAAATGCGGGATAAACCTGAGACCACTCATAGGCCGATGACCCTCCTCCAAACCCATGTAAAAATACTAATTTGGGTTGTAATTTCACCTGAGAATCCCAGAAGGACTCGCTGGGGTGGTAGTAGACCATGCGGCCTAAGCTAGTTACCACGGAGTTTTGTTCAAAACCAGGAGGGATAATCATGTAGGCCTTGCTCTGTTCTCAACGATTCCGCTCCCATTGTAATCAATTTTAGAATTAACCTACCCTAAATCATCATTAAATTGTTAATTAGTAATTATTAATTATCCCGGCAATACCGTTGAGTCACTTGGTGACGATAGGTAAACATATCCTCGAGTCGGTCAATCACAAAGCTACCGAACAGAAATTCTGCGATCTCTCCCCCAAATAATTCTAAGCGAATCGTATCCGTTAACCGGGTTTGATTGCCTTCGCCGGTGAACTCATGGCGATGCACCCAACTCTGACAAGGGCCTTCGATTTGGCGATCGACAAAATATTCATAGGGCACACAATCGGTATGACGGGCGAACCATTTGATCGGGATTAATCCCAATTGAATTTCAAACTCTGTAATAGCTCCCGCTCCTAAGCCGCCCTCTCTGCGCAACACTTTCACTGGTTGCCAAGGAGGAGTTAACACATTTAAAATATCAGCCCGCTCATGAAATTTCCAGACCCTTTCGACTGGTGCATCAATTAAGATGGATTTTTCAAAATTTAGCATAGTTTGGATACTACTGATAACAGGTAGTGAATCGACTGTTTACAGATAAAAACGCAAGGGGATTATATTCACTTGTCTGCTAGGATGAATGGCGATAGATATATTTCAGTCCTACTCCCAATCCTGAAGAGGTTCTCTCAAAATTTCCTTCCCATCTTGTTCAACGACTAAAAACGATCCCCTGGCAGTGTTTAAAATCACGTAATAAGTATAGTCACCATTGACCGCTTCAAAATACTCACCGCTAGAATCATAATCGCTCAAGTCCAGTCGAATATCATCCCCCGTTTCTTTATCTACGCCAACATAAGTGTAAGGTGCGTCACCGCCACAAATACTCACCCAAAAATTTCTAGTTTCTGCTAAAAAATAAGTGCTTTCGCTTTGATAACAATAATCCTGTAATTCAGCAATACGAGTTTGCCCCCGCACTTGACGCAATGGCATCACACTGACCAGTAAACCAAGGAAAATAGAAACACTGAGAGTGAGACTTTTACGGCCTAAGACTAGATTTTTCATAGGGTGTAGAACAGTTTCCTTATTAATTCAAATTACCTTATCATAGCAAGTCTATTCCCCTAATGTCATTCTGCTACCGATTCCAGGTTAAGCTCATCTAATGATGTTTGAGTCTAACTCTTCAGTCTAAATAGTGCATAAGCATTTCAAGTGAAGACTATCACTACACTCGTGAGGGAGTCATACTATTTCTCTATGAAGTTGCGCTTAATAAGGCATCGACCAAGTAGTCCCATCCAGTAATCGAGGCGATCATTACCTTATCGAAGGAATCAAGGACTTGTGAAATCCTTTGCTGTAGGCTTCAGGTCTTTACAGTTCTGCCATCTTAGCTTGGCTTTTAATTCTTCCCATAATCGCTCAATGGGGTTGAATTCCGGGCTATAAGCCGGTTAAAAAATGGGAATTATATTTTCTGGGAAATCTATATTTTTATGACAACCTGCATTATCTAGTTGCAGAAAATTCAGGGTTTCTGGAAATTCTTTTGATAACTGATTCACCAATAACTGAAAGCACTGATACTATTTCGCTATGAAGCTGCAACTGATCAATCCTTGAACAGCAAGGGTTTAGATCCAATTATGAAGCGCATCTTTACATAGAAATGGTATTCCTATATATTCCTTTGCTCTTTTCCTATCCATTATTATACCATTCCCCCTCTTCTGTCACTTTCGGAAATCACGATCGCTGTATCCCCTATGGAGAGAGAGATGTACTGATCTGACTGGATTTTCGAGTTTCTGTTAGGAAAAACTGTCGCGATCGCCGATACTGCAAGAGTTCTAGAATTCACTCAAGACAAGTGTTTTCCCAGTTTGACAGAAGAGGGTTACTTCTGTCTATAAAACTTTCCCTGTCTATGAAGCTCACCGTTTCGCTCGGGGCTTAGAAATCATTCACACCCCACACAATGGTAGTTGGTTGAATGTCGCTGAAACCGAGTTACCTGTGCTTTCTGAACAATGTCTCAAGCGTCGGATAGCCACGGATTTAGAACTCAGGAGTGAAGTTGATGCCTGGCAGCACGAGCGTAATCAGATGTGTGCAAAGGTAATTTTGCAATTTACTACGGAAGATGCACGGGTTAAACTCAAACATCTTTATCGAGTGTTTGAGTGGGATTATATCAAGTCCGAGAAATCAGCTAAAATAAAAAGGCACAGCATCAAACCTAGTCATGCCAAGACGAATTCAGATAGTTGCACACCATAGCATAGAGGAACTCTTCCAAGCTTATCAGGAAGCCAAAGAAGCTTGGAAGAGTCGGCAATA
>NZ_JAQMUE010000004.1 GCF_028330985.1 Roseofilum reptotaenium CS-1145
AAACCCATCACCTAAGACAATTTCGTGCCATTCATTATCAGGGTCAGATAATGCTGGGAAATATTCGCCATCAATAGTGACTGATTCATCAAGATTCCGAATGGCTTTGAATTCAGAACATCGGAAACCATAAAGTAGGTTGATGCAAAATGCCTTAAACCAAGATTTTCGATTATCTAAAGCTTTGAATTGCTTGGTTGACAATTTATATCCATCAAGACCGAGAACTCTAGCCCTAAAATCTAAAAACGCTTCAAGGTCAATGGCTTGTTTTTCCCTCTTTCTAACTATTCTAAGAGTACCAAAATGCTGGGTTACCTTGGCTAATTCAGTCTCCAGCTTAGTGTCTCTAAGCAGTTTCAGGATTGCTGTATAGGCATTCTTGAAGCCTTTAGAGCAAATAGTTTGATTACCGGAGGTAGTGAATAAATTTGACCAACCTCTGGTAATTTCAGAGATGATATTCTCTCCAGTTAGGCGTAACTTGGGATTGAGCCTAGCATGGTAAGAGCCATAGGTTGAACGATAATTAGCCAAGGTGTTAGTCCTAGACTTTTCATTGCTCCTATCCCTACCACACTTGTCGTAACCATTGATGTAATTGTTCTTCACAATCTCAATGGCTTCCCCAATGGTAATGATGTCGTTTTCGAGGGATACAGCTCCCTTGATTTCCACTTCATACCATTCCCAGAATTCGGATTCTGTTTCAGTCTCTTTGAGCTTGTCAGAGATTGCCAAAGCTTTTGCCAGAGCGTTAACGCAACCATCACGAGTAAAGGACTCATTGCAACTATTGTTGGCTGTAGCCGGTTTGGTAGCCGTTTTAAACCGGAGGTAAAGCCGGTTTCCCTGCTTGCTAATGGAGATGCCCTTGGGGGTACTCTTCTGGCAAGCTTTGAGGTAAGCTCTCACCAATTCGTGGTCAACGTACTTGGATGGGTCAATTTGGTTAGAGTGAAAATACTCATTCACCAAAGACCATGCCTGTTTAGTGTAATTGTCAGACATCTGCCTATTTTCTGCCTATTTCCTTTTCAAGGTTCTACAAGGCAGATTTGGCAAAGCTTTTAGCTATTGTGATAGCATTAGCTTGGTTGGGAGAAATGAGTTCAAATCCCGCCGCTCCGATTGTATTGAAAAACAAGCTTGGTCTAGAGTTGAAACCGCGAACCCACCAGCAGACATGGGTGCGCTTACACGTCGTTCACACAAATTCCTCATATGGTAGATTGGCGGAAAGTATGGCGGAGTCTGATTGCTCGTTTATCTCGATGGTGGCAACAGATCTCGAAGAAGCTACGGAGGACTTCGGCTGCTAGTGCTGATTCCCCTCAAAGACCGCCCCTCAGTTATACTCACTATGAATTCCTGTTTAATCAGCTTCTGGAAGGGGTAAATACCCAAGGATGGAGCCTCAAAGAAATCAATCAATTTTTTAGCCAATGGCAAGAGCGCACAACTGAAGAAGAATGGTTGGCATGGTTAGAGCGCTTTGGTGAACGGGTTTTAGAGTCTCGTTCGCCTAATCTGGAGTTAGCTCAACGGATGGTCAAGTTAGCAAACGTTTATCCTAGACCTTTGGGACAATGTTCCCGTGAAATTGGTTTGGCTCTTTTGGAGCGCCCCAGAGAAGCAGAACCGGAAGTCATCGAAGAACCGCAGGTAGACGAGTCACCCCCGGTAGTAGAAGAAAAACCGGTGGTGCTAGAGCCTCCAGCAATCAAGAAACTTCCGATTCCTAAGCCTCCTGAACCCCAAGAGAAGCCTAAAGAGAATCTTCAACCGCCTCAGAAACGTCCTCAACCCCGTCTAGAGTTACCCTCTTTGAATAGTTTGTCAGGGGTATTGCATTGGTTGCAATTACGACCCCAGATGGTGCAACAGTTGGCACAACAGATGGGTATGGAGACGAATAAACCAGAGGAAGTATTACAGGAATTGAAAATGAGGGCGCTGATGAAGTCAAGTGTGGAGCAGGAGCAACAGGGAAATTTACGGGGGGCGATCGCCTATGTGGATCGGGCACTAAGTTTAAATACTCAGTCAGCTATCGCCTGGGCCATGAAAGGAGATCTATTATTTAAGTTACAGAAATTTGAACAGGCGATCGCGGCCTACGATCGCACAATAACGGTTAACCCTAACGATGAGCAAACCTGGTATAACCGAGGAATGGCTCAGTTTCAGTTGCAGAACTTTGAGTTAGCCTTGGCAAGTTTTGAACAGGCGCTGAATCTAGAACCGAGTTTTTATGCAGCTTGGAAAAACAAGGCGATTTCCCTGTTGAATTTAGGACGCGATCGCGAAGCTCTTGAAGTGTGCGATCGCGCTTTAGGGATGCAACCCGACGATCCAGTATTACACACCTGCCAGAAAAAGGCACAGGAGAGTTTAGAGCGTCGGGATAAAATGGGGGATGGGGAATAGGGAATCTCGGCGCGTCACCGCGTATCCTCATTCGTCCATCTCCCTATCCCCTGCCCAAATTCGCGCTGAATCGCGATCGGGATGCTATCCTATTTTGGAAGTCTGTATCATTAAAAAAAACTAAAGGGTTTTGCCCTTCACGGGAAGCGCCCAATTCCATTAACCTGTTCATGTCCGCTTGCGGAAACTGTCCCATAGACAGGAGGGGGGATAAGGAAACAGGCCAAATCTAATTTAACTGCGATCGCTTATTGATGAGAACCAATGGTAGAAATTCTACAAGTCGGCAACCGAGTCATTCAAACGAATGAAATTTTAACACTGCTCACCCGTTATCAATTAATGCCCCATGTGGTGCGCGGATTAGTCATTGATCGGGCGATCGCCGATTTCTCTTGCACCCCCGAAGAAATTGAAGCTGCCCTCAAATCCGTCCATAGTCAACTGAAGTTCACCACCCCAGAAGACAAAGCGGCTTGGCTGGAAAATCAAGGCATGAGTGCCGAACAATTCCAAGAAGTGTCCATCCGTCCCCTGCTGATCGAAAAATTTAAACAAGCCAATTGGGGCAATAAAGTTGAATCCTACTTTCTCAGTCGTAAAACTCACCTCGATCAGGTCGTATATTCCCTGATTCGCACCAAAGACCTGGGATTAGCCCAAGAAATCTACTTTCGGATTCAAGAAGAAGAAGAAAGTTTTGCCAATCTAGCCCGCGAATACTCCCAAGGGCCTGAAGCTCATACGGGAGGAGTTTTAGGGCCAGTCTCCGTCTCGACTCCTCACCCCATCCTGGCCAAACTGCTCTCGATTTCCCAGCCAGCTCAACTCTGGCCGCCCCGAAATTTAGGAGAATGGTATGTTATCGTCCGATTGGAAAAATTCATTCCTGCCAAATTTGATGATGCGATGAGACGACAGTTAATTGATGAATTATTTGAACTCTGGATGCGAGAAGAAGTCCAAAAACTAGGGCCCATCCGCTCCCTCTGGTCATCTGACGAACCAGAAAACCGATGAAACCCAATTTTTAATTTCTAATTTTTAATTTCTAATTGATATGACTCAAGCTGTCTCGCCTTCTCAAATCCAAGGATTTTTAGCTAAAGTCCATCCCTTTGATCAGCTTAATCCCAGAACTCTAGAGCAACTGACCTCTGGATGTAAACTGCTGCGCTATGCGATCGGGCAACCAATTCTAATCCGGGAAAAAGTCCCCGCTCAAGTCTCAATCCTCTATCAAGGTCAAGTGCGAATTTTAGGCTATGACCAACGGCGACAAACCACGGTGAGCTTAAAACGTGCCGAACCTGGAGAAGTAATGGGATGGACGAGTTTGTTGCGCCAGAGTGGGTGTGAAACAGCCCTCGCTTCCACGGAAGTTATTTGTATTACTTTAGATGCCCAAGACTTTCTCCGCTTAATCGATCAAGAACCGCAATTTCGAGAAGCTATTGGTCAACAAATCTCCATCAGTGAAGTCTTTGAACTGCTCAGTGCAGAACTAGCAAGACAAGCTGATGGCACGGCCGACTTAAAAGAACTGACGTTTAAGGCGATCGCCAATACCACCGCCGTTAACCTCCCGTCTGGCAACCTGCAAGTTAGGGATTTGATTAACACCCTAAACCCCTCACGCCTATGGCTCGTGAGTAGTGGAACCGTAGGAGACTTTACCTCTGGCTCCAATATTCCCCTCGATACCTTAGCTGAACAGCCCAATCAAAGACTGCCCATTAAAGGGAGATGGGGAGCCAGATTACTCGGCGTTGAACGATTCCAACAAACCCAAGAGACGCAAGAGATCCTCGCACCCTCCTCACCTCCCCCCCATTCTCCCATCTCCCCATCTCCCCTATCTCCGAAAGCCCTCCCTTCGACTCCGATCAGGGAACGCCTAGAAAAGGAAGACAGTGGACTCGATATCAGTCGCGCCCCAGAAAAGATCCCCGAACTCGAACAAGGCAATGACGATCGCATCTCCTACCCCTTTGTGCGCGGTAAAGGAGAAATTGAGGCCCCCATGGCCTGCTTTAAGATGTTGAGCCAGTTCATGAGAGTCTCTTTCCGTCGGGATGTGATTCGCAAAGTCCTAGAAAATCAACTGCGAAGTGTTGGGCAAATCTCCTTAACGGTTTGTGGGGCGATCGCCGAAATGATGGGACTACAGGCACAAATGGTACAACTGCCCGCCGCATCCATCAACCGTATCAAAGGCCCCGCCATGATTCCCTGGGGCCAAAGCTTCGCCATCCTCTACCGGATCAACGAACGGGAAGTGGTCATGGCAGTGCCCGAAAAAGGCATTACCCGCAGGCGAGTTGCCGACTTTGCCGAAGAATGGGGAGTAGTTCAAGGACAAGTGCTGCTGCTCCAGTCCCCCCCAGACAGACAACGGGAAAAATTTGGCCTCAGTTGGTTTGTTCCTGCCCTGATTAAATATCGGGGTATCCTGCTACAAGTTTTCATCGCCTCATTCTTTGTTCAGCTTTTTGGTCTGGCGAACCCCCTGATCACCCAGGTGATTATCGATAAAGTACTGGTGCAACGCAGTATCGAGACCCTGGATATTTTAGGGCTGTTCCTTCTGGGAGTAGCGATCTTTGAAGCCATTCTCACCCTGCTGAGAACCTATCTCTTTGTCGATACCACCAACCGTATTGACCTGGGACTCGGCTCAGAAGTCATTGCCCACTTGCTCAGGCTACCCCTAGAATACTTTGACCGCCGACGGGTTGGGGAACTGGCTGGCCGGATTAACGAATTAGAAAATATCCGTCAGTTTCTTACCGGAACAGCCCTCACCGTTGTTCTCGATGCCGTCTTCTCCGTCGTCTACATTGCGGTGATGTTCGTCTATAGCTGGCAGCTCTCCCTCGTTGCTCTGGCTACTGTTCCCCTGTTTGCCCTGGTAACCATCGTTGCTTCGCCCATTGTCCGCCGCCAACTGCGCCACAAAGCCGAACGCTACGCTGACGTGCAATCCTATCTGGTGGAAGTGCTATCTGGGATTCAAACGGTAAAAGCCCAGAATATTGAGCTAAAATCCCGCTGGCAATGGCAAGAACGGTACGCCAAATATATTAAATCGGGGTTTCGCTCCGTTCTCACCTTTAGTACGGCTGGTTCCATTAGTGGATTTCTGAATAAACTCTCTGGGCTATTGATTCTCTGGTTTGGGGCGCAAATGGTCCTAACCACTGCCTCGACTGATAACCCCTTTACCCTAGGACAGTTAATCGCGTTTCGGATTATTGCCGGGTATACCACCTCTCCTCTATTGCGCCTGATTCAACTGTGGCAAAGCTTCCAGGAAACTGGACTATCGATTGAACGACTCTCTGATGTTCTTGATGCCAATCCAGAAGCCGATGAAGCGAACCGTTCCAATATTTCCATGCCTCCTATTCATGGCCATGTGAAGTATGAAGATGTGTCCTTCCGGTTTGCCAGCGCGAATACCTGGCAATTGATGAATGTGAATTTAGACTTTCCCCAAGGACAGTTTGTGGGAATTGTCGGCCAAAGTGGTTCCGGTAAATCCACGCTGATGAAGCTGCTGCAACGGTTATATGAACCCGGTTCTGGCCGTATCTTGGTAGACCAGTTAGATGTGAGTAAGGTGGAACTGTACTCCCTGCGTCGGCAAATTGGGGTGGTTCTCCAAGATACGCTGTTGTTTAATGGTTCGGTGCAAGAAAATATTGCTTTGGCGAACCCCGATGCTACGGAGCAGGAAATTATCGAAGCAGCGAAAGTGGCGGTAGCTCACGAGTTTATTATGTCTTTGCCCCAAGGTTATAACACGGTTGTGGGCGAGCGGGGGGCGAATTTATCGGGGGGACAGAGGCAACGGATCGCGATCGCCCGTACGGTCCTTCAAAGACCTCGCCTGCTGATTCTTGACGAAGCCACCTCTGCCCTAGACTATGATAGTGAGCGGCAAGTGTGCCAAAATCTGGCCCAAACGTTCAAAGGAGAAACAGTCTTCTTTATTACGCACCGCTTAACGACGGTGCGGAATGCAGATGTAATTATTATGATGGATCAAGGTTCCGTTGTTGAACAGGGAACCCATGCTGAACTGATGGCTCTCAAAGGACGGTATTACTGTCTGTTTGAGCAACAGGACTCCCAGTTGTAGACGCGGTGACGCGGTGACACGGTGACACGGAGATGGAGGAGAACCCATTCCCTATTCCCTATTCCCTATTCCCTAATTACTCATTACTCAAATGAAAACGCAACCGAGATACACAGAAACCTATATCGAACAACCGATATTGCTGGAGCGGCCGGTGATTTGGTCTCAAGTCCTGGTGTGGCTGCTCCTGTTGATTACGTCGTCGGGAATTGCTTGGGCGGCGATCGCCGAAATAGAACAGGCCGTTCCTGCCCAAGGACAACTCGAACCCGAAGGATCGGTCAATGAAGTGAAATCCCCCACCAGTGGCATGGTGCGGGAAATCTTGATCGAAGATGGGGATGTGGTACAAGAAGGAGAACTGTTAATTACCTTTGACCCTACCGCTCCCCAAGCAGATATTGAATCGCTGACCAAGCAAGAAATTACTCTCAAAGAAGAAATAGAGATTTACGATCGCATTCTTTCAGGTGGAAATATCCAAAGTGGTCCTCCTGAGTTAGCCTCTTTGGCCAGTTTGCGCCAAACCCTGTTGGCAGAAAACGAATACTTTAATGCTCAACTCGATGGCTATAACCCAAATCAAGCGGTCAGTAGCGCCTTTAATAGTAACCAAGACCGACTCCTAAGTGCTTCGCGGGCTGAGTATCAATCGAGGGTAGAAGCAGCTCGGTTGGAAATTGCTGAGTTGGACAAACAGATTAACCGCACCCAACGCCAAGTCAGTGCCATCTCCAATCGAATTCAAAAAACCGAAGAAACCCTAGCGATTAATGAGAAAACCCTAGGCCGCATTCGGCCCTTAGTTGAAGAAGGGGCCCTGTCCCAACTCCAATACGATCGCCAAGAACAGGAAGTGCTACGCTATCAGGACGAGTTGCTCGCTAGAGAAGGGGAAATTGAACAACTCGAGCTTGAGGAACAACGGTTGCGGGTGGAAAAAGCCCAATCTCAAGAAGCCGTATCCAATGCGATCGCCATTTCTGCTAAGGATATTTTAACTAGGGTGGCCGATAACCAACGCCGGATTGCCGAGATCGATTCCCAACTGGCGCGCGCTAAAATTGAGAGCAAAAAACGGTTAGCTGAAGTCGAAGGAGAACTGATCAAAGCTCAACAGGCTCTGGGTTATCAAGAACTCCGAGCGCCCGTCAGTGGAGTGGTATTTGATTTACAAGCGGGTACGGGACATGTTGCTCAAGCCACAGAGCGCCTATTATCGATTGTGCCTAATGATGCCTTGATTGCTGAAGTTTATATCCCAAACAAGGATATTGGCTTTGTGAATGAAGGGATGCAAGTGGAGTTAGATGTCTCCTCTTTCCCCTCTTCTGAGTTTGGCACCATTAAAGGAACTCTGACTTGGATTGGCTCAGATGCCCTAGAGCCGACTCAAGTGCGCCCATTCTATGCATTCCCGGCAACCATTCAATTGGATAAACAGTATTTCACGGTTAATGATAAGCAACTCGATTTGCAAGCCGGGATGGATATTAGTGCCAATATTAAAGTCCGCAAACGGACTATTTTAAGTCTGTTAACCGATAAGTTTGACACCAAAATCCGCAGCTTAGAAACTGTTCGTTAAATCCCCAAGATGAGGAGGTAAACAGGAATAAAATAACTGATTACCTCTTGCTTCCCTATTGCCGATTTCCTATTGCCTCTCTAATCACCTTATGCAGTGTATTCCAACAAAAATTCCGGATGTTCTGATCCTAGAACCCAAAGTTTTTGGAGACGATCGCGGATTCTTTTTTGAAAGCTATAATCACAAACGCTTTGCTGAAATCACCGGTCAATCTGTGGAGTTTGTCCAAGATAACCATTCTCGCTCCGTGAAGGGAGTATTAAGGGGCCTGCATTACCAAATTCAACAAGCCCAAGGTAAACTCGTCCGTGCTGCGATCGGCGAAATTTTAGATGTGGCCGTGGATATCCGCAAAAGCAGCCCCCATTTTGGCCAGTGGGTCAGTTGTTTGTTAACTGCCCAAAATCATCGCCAGTTATGGATTCCGCCTGGATTTGCCCATGGGTTTGTTGTGCTGTCAGAAATAGCAGAGGTACTGTATAAAGCCAGTGGTTATTATGCTCCCCAGCACGAGCGATCGATTTTGTGGAACGATCCGACTATCGCCATTGATTGGCAAATTGAAGGCTTAGAGCCTACCTTATCGGCTAAGGATCGGGCAGGTAAGCTATTGTCAGATGCTGAGGTGTATTCATGACCCGAATTTTGGTAACTGGGGCCCAAGGGCAGTTGGGCCAAGAGTTGGTCACCTTGTTGAAACCCTTGGGAGAGGTGAGGGGAATCGATCGCAATGAACTCGATTTAACGGAGTTTGACCAGGTGGAATCCTTTTGGCAAGATTTGCAGCCGGATATTGTGGTGCATGGAGCCGCCTACACCGCAGTGGATAAAGCCGAAGAGGATGCCGATTTGGCCATGCAAGTGAATGGAGAAGTACCAGGAAAATTAGCCCGTTTAGCAGCCGCTTCCGGGACTCAGTTAATCCATATTTCCACGGATTATGTGTTTGATGGGGGTAAAAATCAACCCTATTGGGAAACCGATCGGACTAACCCTCTGAGTTCCTATGGGCGCTCCAAGTTGCGGGGCGAACAGGTGGTGCAAGAGAGTGGCGCAACCTTTGCCATCCTCAGAACTGCGTGGGTGTATGGAAACGGGATGACAGGTAACTTTGTCAAAACCATGTTGCGCCTGGGTAAAGAGCGGGAAGAACTGCGCGTGGTGTACGATCAAGTGGGTTCGCCAACCTGGACAGTGGATTTAGCCGGAGCGATCGCCCAATTGATTCCCAAGCTGAACTCGGAAACAGCAGGTATTTATCATTACACAAATGCGGGCGTGACCAGTTGGTATGATTTTGCGATCGCCATTTTTGAAGAAGCCCAACAGTTGGGAATTCCCCTGAAAATTAAACAAGTGCTTCCCATTACCACTGACCAATATCCTACTCCCGCAAAACGTCCCGCTTACTCCGTTCTGTCGGGTCAAAAACTCTCCGATCTCCTGGGAACACCTGCCCCCCATTGGCGACAAAGTTTACGGAAGATGTTAGCCGAATATGCCCAAAAGTTAGTCAATTAGGGGTGATTTCATGAGTGAAGATCCGAAAACATCTGCACCTCGACTCCGCTCGGTGACCACTTTTCAACAAGCGATTGAGGAAATAGAAAGCTTTTCTTTGGAGGATCAAGAAATTCTCCTTGATATTCTCAATAAGCGTTTAGCCGAGCAGAAGCGATCGCAATTACTTAAAGAGGTTGCTGAAGCAAGATCAGAATATAGAACGGGGAATTTTAAACTGGGAACGGTAGATGAATTCTTAGCTGAATTGAACGCATACAATTTCTTGTAGGGGCGTTCATGTCGCGAAGCGAAACGGCCGTTCGCCCCTACACTTCTAAAAACTATTGAATAATTAAATTATGAAAGGATTAATTTTATCTGGTGGTAAAGGCACTCGCTTACGTCCCATTACTTATACGGGTGCGAAACAATTGGTTCCGGTTGCCAATCAACCCATTTTATGGTATGGCATTCAAGGCATTGTGGCCGCAGGGATAACTGATATTGGCATTATTATTAGTCCCGAAACTGGAGAAGAGGTGAAAGCAACCACGGGGAATGGGGAACAGTTTGGTGCAAAAATAACCTATATTTTGCAGGAGAAACCTGCCGGTCTGGCCCATGCCGTAAAGGTGGCGCAGCCCTTTCTAGGAAACGACCCATTCGTTATGTATTTGGGCGATAACATCATTGAAAGTGATTTAACCCAATTTTTGACCCAATTTAAAGAAAACAGCTTAGATGGGCTGATTTTACTGCGTACCGTCTCTAATCCCAGTGCCTTTGGAGTCGCCCAAGTAGATGATCGCGGAAGAGTCTTAAAGCTAGTGGAAAAACCGAAAGACCCACCCTCAAATCTAGCGCTGGTGGGGATTTACTTCTTTTCTGAGGCGATTCATGAGGCGATCGCCAGTATCCAACCGTCGCCACGGGGTGAACTCGAAATTACGGATGCCATTCAAGTCTTAATCGATCGCAAAACACAAGTAGAAGCGCGTCAGATCGAAGGATGGTGGTTAGATACTGGGAAAAAAGACGATCTTTTGGAAGCCAATCGCATTATTCTCGATACCCGCTTAGAATCAGAGGTTAAAGGAACGATCGATCCTCAAAGTCAAGTGATTGGTCGTGTGAAAATTGGCAAAGGGACAACAGTAATTAATAGCACTATTCGTGGCCCTGTTGCTATTGGGGAGAATTGTCATATCGAAAATACATTCATTGGCCCCTATAGTAGTATTGCTAATAGCACAACCTTAACAGAAGTCGATATTGAACACAGCGTGATTTTAGGAGAAGCAACCTTAGAAAATATCCCACAACGCATTGTGGATAGTGTGGTAGGTAGACGCGCTCGCTTAAATGTTGCCCCTCGTCGTCCAACAGCTCTACGGTTTATGATTGGAGACGATTGTCAGATTGAATTAGTGTAAGAGATCGATAGGGTTGGGCGATCTTTCTTCTGAGAAAAGGGATTTCTGGCTCCTGCTATAGTCTATATGGGTTGACTGTAACAAAGTGAAACATAAGCAACTCGTTATCACTGGACTAGATTTACAATAGTTCAAGAAGTGGTCATTTGGAGGTTAAAGACTCTAGATTCCTCCATGAACTAATGGAGTAGATGCTAGAGAAGATTAGCCTCTCTTCAATAACCTATGAATAATGCAAACTGGTATAGCTCTTCTGAGAATCCTTTTCAACCCCTATCTGATTTGATTGCCAGTCATGAAGCGTGGTTGATGCATCAAATATTACACTATGCCAAGCAACAAGGTTATGCTGCCTATACCTCAACCTTAGCTGAAGCTTGGCGAGTCTCGATTTGTGGCCTATCCACACCTCTGATTCAGGCGATCGCCGAAAATTTTGGGATTCAAGAATTAAGTCCCCATCTCCCGAAAATGCCAGATATCAGTAGTGGGTTTGGCATAGTCGAAGCGCAACGTCATCGCAGTCGGGGAATTACCATAGAATTATTTCTGGGATTATTTAAATATTATCGACAATCCTATCTCGACTTAATTGAAATCGGAGAGTTTCAACCTGAACAATATCAGAAATATCGGTTATTTATCCATCGTTTTTTTGATCGGATTGAACTAGGGATTTGTGGAGAATGGATAAGTCAGAATACCAATAAATCTATCGTAGAGTTACAAGAAGAAAATCGTAATCTGGCAAATATTAAAAATAAATATTTAACCTTATTTGAAAGTCTCAGCGATCCCGTATTTCTGCTCGATCGGAAAAACCAAATTGTTAACTTAAATTCAGCGGCTGCTCGTACCTTTACTGACTTAACTGTTCCTGGCTCTCTTTATTATAGTCTAGACCCGATTCAACTAGAACTCCCTTGGCTCAATGAACAGGTGCTAAATTTTATGGGCACCGATCAGTTGGAGCAGCGTTATGAAACTGAATTATTGACTCAGAGAGGCAAACGATGGTTTGAGGTTAAACTTAATCGCATGTTGGATGTCAGTGGTAAATTCAGTGGGATAATCGCCGTTTACACAGATATTAGCGATCGCTATCAAGCGGATCGACAACTCCGTCAAAGTGAACAACGAATCAAAAATATTATTACCACCCATATTCATGGATTAGTTATCTTAAACCAAAACGGTAAAATCGTTTTCGCAAATCCGGTAGCTGAAGATTTACTCAACCAGAAGAAAGAAGATTTATTAGGCACTTATCTGGTTGTAGATACATCGGGAAAAACCACAGAAATTTTGCTAGAAAAATCGGGACAAGTTCCTGTAATTCTACAAGTGAAAGCAGTAGAGATACCTTGGGAAGAGGAAATGGCACACCTGGTTTCATTGATTGATATTACCAGGCTCAAACAAGCTCAAGAAAAATTACAAATTCTCTATCAAGCTTCCGAACAAAGTCCCGCTTCTATCGTCATTACAGATGCTCAAGGAAACATTGAATATGTCAATCCAAAATTTGAAAAAATTACCGGCTATACTGCCGCAGAAGTGCAAGGTAAAAATCCAAGAGTTTTGAAATCTGGTCATACTAGCGATCAAGAGTATAAAATTATGTGGGAGACGATCGCATCAGGACAAGAATGGTATGGAGAATTTAAGAATAGACGCAAGAATGGTCATGTGTTTTGGGAACATGCTTCAATTTCTCCTATTAAAAATCTTGAAGGGAAAATCACCCATTTTGTTGCAGTCAAAGAAGATATTACCCAACGCAAGCAAAATGAAGCCCTGTTAGAATATCATGCTAATTATGATACCTTAACAGCTTTACCCAATCGCATCTTAGTTCGCGATCGCCTACAACAGGCCATTACTCAAGCAGAGCAGAAAGAAAATAAGGTTGCTATATTGCTTTTGGATCTCGATCATTTTAAGCAAATCAATGAAAGCTTAGGTCATGAACTCGGCGATCGTTTACTTCAAGAAGTAGCACAAAGATTACTGCTGTGTATCCAGAAAAGTCATACCTTAGCTCGATTAGGTGGTGATGAATTCTTAATTCTTCTCCCTAATCTTGCATCTCTGTATGATCCCGAAAATATCGCCCATAACATCTTACATGCCTTTAAGACTCCCTTTGATGTTCAAGGAGAAGAAATTTTTATTTCCGTTAGCATTGGCATTACCCTATATCCCGATGATGGACTCAATGGTACGATGCTGATGAAACATGCTGATTCTGCTATGTATGAAGCCAAAAATGAAGGACGAAATACTTTTCGTTTTTTTACGCCTCAAATTAATCAGCAAGTACAAACACGCACTCTGGTACAAAAACATCTGCACCATGCGATTTCCCAGAATGAATTATATATGGTCTATCAACCTTTTATTGAACTCACATCTGGATTAGTCGTGGGAGCAGAAGCCTTGATGCGATGGTCAAACCCAGAACTCGGTCAAGTGAGTCCAGATCAATTTATTCCCATTGCCGAAGAAACTGGATTAATTGTAGACTTAGGTGATTGGGCTTTGGATCAAGCCTGTGCAGAAGTAGTCAAATGGCAAGGATTACGCCCTTCTCACCTTTGGGTGGCCGTTAATTTATCCCCACGTCAATTCCGGGAATCTAATTTTATCAAGCAGATTTTAGCCACTATCGAGCGTCATCAAATTAGTACGGATTGCTTAGAATTAGAAATTACAGAACGGCTGCTGATGGAAGATATTCCCCATGCCAAAGAATTAATCAACCAATTACACGATCATCAGATTCGATTAGCTATTGACGATTTTGGAACAGGATATTCTTCTTTGAGTAGTCTCAAGCGCTATCCGTTCCAAGTTTTAAAAATTGACCGCTCTTTTATTCGGGAAATTCCTGAAGACCCTGAAGCCGTATCTCTAGTGACAACCATTCTGGCAATGGCCCATGGACTGGGCTTGAAATCGATCGCCGAAGGGATCGAAACGGCCGAACAGCAGGCGTTTTTACAACGCTTAGGTTGTGACTACGGTCAAGGCTATTACTTCAGCAAACCGTTGAGAGCAGACGGATTTCGGGACTATCTTAGAGAAGATAGGGAATAGGGGGGATGCTCAGATCGACCATTACCTATTACCATGCGAAGTGCTGTGTTTACGCTTGGCTAAAAAGCGAGCAGCTAGCACACCTCCAATGAGTCCAAACAAGTGACCTTCCCAGGAAATCCCAGGTTGTCCGGGAAGCACGCCCCAAATGAGACCGCCATAGAAAAAACCTACGACTAGGGAAAGAAAGATTGAGGAAAAATTGCGTTCAAACAAGCCGCGAAAGAGTAAAAACCCCAAATAGCCAAAAATTAAACTACTTGCGCCAATATGAAACGCTGGGGACCCAAATAGCCAAACTCCACTACCAGCCACTAACATGGTAATGGCTGTTACCCAAAAGAAATCGCTGGTTTCTTGCAACATCACCAACCATCCCAACATTAAAAAGGGAGCTGTATTGGCGATTAAATGGGGAAGATTACCATGCAAGAACGGAGACCAGAGAATACCTCGCAAACCGATAATATTGCGCGGCAAAATGCCGTATTGATCTAGCCCTCCGCTATAAAAGAGCAGATCTACAATCTCGACTACCCAGAAAAGGGTGACAAACCCACCCAAAATAAATATCTGGGTTTTGAATTCATTAACGATCGCCTTTCCTTCCTGACTACTCATCTTTCGTGACTCAAAGGATATCTTCTCTAGGTTAACAATTTCTCCTGCTCTACTGGCGGAAATAAGCCTGAAAAATCGCTTGAGCCACCGGTAGAGCGGTTTTACCACCATAACCGCCATTTTCCACTACTACGGCGATCGCCACTTGGGGATCGCTGACGGGGCCATATCCGACATACACCGCATGGGACTGTTGTCCCAACACCTCCGAAGTCCCTGTTTTTCCAGCCGTCAAAGGAATCGAACCATCATTCATCCCTCGTCCCGTCCCCTTTTGCACCACAGCCACTAAACCCTCGCGAATGGCCGCGATGGTGTCTGGAGATAATCCCGTCGGTTCTGGTTGCATGGTCTGGGTATTGGTTTGCGAAGCCAATAGATGGGGTTTGACCCGCATTCCCCCATTGGCAATACTACCGATCATTACGGCTAACTCTAAGGGCGACGCTAAAACCAAACCCTGACCAATAGACATACTCACCGTGTCTCCGGGATACCAAGGCTCACCATAGAGGTCTTGCTTTTGTTCGGGAGTCGGCACAGAACCATTCCGTCCTCCCTCTAACCCCAAGAGACTTAAGTCGGTGGTTTTGCCAATGCCCATCTTTTCGGCCCATTCGGCGATCGCCTTGACCCCGGCTTCCATACCCACCTTATAGAAAAAGGTATTACTACTGTAAGCGAGGGCATCCCGAAACCCAATCACCCCATACCCACCGCTATGTTCATGGAATTGAATTCCGCCCACTGTAATATAAGCAGAAGTCATTAACATCGAATAGGGACTAAACTTCCCCGACTCCATCCCTGCGGCTGCGGTCACAATCTTAAATGTACTTCCTGGAGGATAACCCTGTAGAGCGCGATTCAAAAAGGGTTGATCTTCTCCTTGTAACTCTTCCCAATCCTCAGGAGTCACCCGACGGGTAAAAATTTGTGGGTCAAACGTCGGGCCACTAGCCATGGCCAATACTCCACCTGTTTTAACATCCAATGCTACTACTCCACCCCGACGGTTTCTTAAAGCCTGTTCAGCGGCCTTTTGCAAGTCTAGATCTAAGGTTAACTGCACTGAATCCCCAGACCGAGATTCATATAAGCCCAATTCTCGTAACTCTTCCCCCTTAGCATTCACCTCTACCAACCGGCCACCCCATTGACCTTTGAGTTGCTCATTGGCTAGCCGTTCTACCCCCATTTGGCCCACAATCATCCCCATCGGATAATCTGGGTTAGCGTCGAGTTCTTCATGGGTGGCTTCTCCTACATAACCGATCACATGGCTGGCTAAGGTTCCATGGGGATAGAGACGATTCGATTCTGAACGAATTTCTACCCCAACCAGATTGAATTCGGAGAGAGCCGTAAATTCTTCTAAGCTCAAATTGCGGTAAATGCGAATTGGTAGGCGAGATTGATAATGATCGGCTGCGAGTTGATCGATTATTTCTTTTGGGGAGATATTAAGAACGGTTGCTAACTGTTGCGCTTGAATTTCCCATTCTTCTGGCGATCGCTCTTTGGGCCAAAGATAAACCGACCGAGAGAGACGATTGGAGACTACAATTTTTCCCTGGCGATCGAAAATATTACCCCGGTCTGAGGGGACGGGCATTTGGCGAATGCGATTACTATCTGCTCGTTCTCGATTTTCTTTCCCCCGAATAATTTGCAGTTCGGCTAATTTCCAAGTATACGCTGTGAACATACTAGTAAAAATCAGAACGATTACTAGGGTTTGAGGGAGCCGTTTACGAGAAATTTTGGCCGGTGTGCTTTCAGCAAACCAGGAAGAAATAGAAGTCATAGAAATTCTGTTTTGTTGTTTCTTCGGGTTATTGATTTTTTTCTACTGCACCCTAGACTAATCCGGAGTAATTACGGTATTAGTCCAAAACAAATGTTGTTTCCTATACCCTATATCAGGACTTTAGAGAAATCTTTATTATCTGATCAACTTTCAGTCCTGTGAGTCATGTTAGAATCGGTTTGAATTCTTTTCCTATTTAAGCCTAAAGAGGTGGATTATGCCACGAACTTGGACAGATTCTCTCGAAATTGGAATTCCCTTATTAGATATTCAACATCAACAGTTGCTAGATGAAATGGATCGATTGCTAGAAGGCTTGAAGACGAAAAAATCGAACCGAGAAATTAAAAGTATTTTGAAAATGCTCGATGGCTATGTAGCCGTTCATTTTCAGTATGAAGAAGGTTGTATGAATAATTATCAGTGTCCTGTAGCTTGTGACAATAAAAATGCCCATCAGAGTTTTGTGCAGATGTTGACCCAGATTAAGAGTGATATTGAAATGAATCGAAATTTCGATCTCGTTGCAGATCAAGTGCAACGCAATTTACTCGATTGGTTTGTGAATCATATTCGCCGCATTGATAAACAATTGGAACCTTTGGTGCAGGCAAATAAGCCTATGGCTAGTTAATCATCACTTGTTCAATCTGGTCTGGAGTCGTTGGTAATTGTGCTGTTAATATCTCTGCCCCTTGGTCTGTAACTAATACATCGTCTTCAATGCGAATCCCGCGTACATCTTTAAACTGAGCAAGCTTTTCCCATTGAACAAGTTTATCATATTGATGGCGGAATTGGGGATTATCTAAAATCGCTGGGACTTGATAAAATCCGGGTTCAATGGTAATGACCATTCCTGGTTGGAGAGGACGATTTAATCGCAAAAACTGCAAGCCAAAGCGATCGCTCCTTTTGCGTCCTTGAGTATAACCCGCTAAATCACCCAAATCTTCCATATCATGGACATCTAAACCCAATAAATGACCAATTCCATGGGGAAAAAAGAGGGCATGGGCATCCTGTTCTACTAAGGTTTCTGGATTGCCAATTAAAATGCCTAAATCCACTAATCCTTCTGCCATGGCCAAGGCTCCCTCTAAGTGGATTTCCTCATATTCTTGACCGGGTTTGACTTGAGCAATACAGCGATCGTGGGCAGCTAAAACGACCTCATAAATTGCCCGTTGAGTGGGGGAAAATTGCCCATTCACCGGCCAAGTGCGGGTAATATCAGATGCCCATCCCCCCAGAGTTTCGGCTCCTGCATCCACGAGCAATAAATCTCCAGGAGTTAAGGGATGAGCAGAGCGATCGTGATGTAGAATTTCTCCATGAACCGTGACAATACTTGAATAGGCTGGAGTCATTTCATGGGCAATAAATACGCTTTCAATGAGCGATCGCACCTGAGCCTCCGTACTAGCCTTGGCTGTCCCCTTCATCCCGGTTAAGTGCGCTTCCACACTCACCGAAACTACTTGCCGAATTTCTGATAAAGCCAGTTCGTCATGGCACAGACGCAACTCAACCACTGCCTTAGCTAACTCTAAATCTTGACCCTCCAGAGGAGATACAGAACGACCCAAGCACTGCATTTGTTGCTGGCGAGTTGCCCAATCTTGCACTGGTAGCGTTGCGGCATCTTCGGCTCTCTCAGCTAAAGCAGCTAAGGGATAATAGGCATCAGCACCCATTTGTTCTGCCCATTGAGCCGCAGTCGGTTCCGGGCCATGCCATAATACCGAACCCGGGGCAGGATCGTCCACAAATAATTCTAGCTTGCCCCGATCTAAACGAATCGCTGCGCGGGGAATGGAGAGACCAGCAAAATAGAGAAAATGACTATTGGCGCGAAAGGGATAAACATTCGCTGGAAAATTGCGGGGACTGGGTTGACCCGACCAGAGGACAACCGGAAAATCAATGTGTTGAGAGAGGTTAGAGCGGCGTGATGATGCCAAAATCATATCTCGAAAGAAGTTGGGTAAAATCGAAGCTTAAATGCTCTTTCCATGTGCGAGTCAAAGGGTTTTTCACATTGTAGTACCTAAGATGTAATTGTGGTAGCCTATGTTTAGTCAAGCCGCCCTTCCAGGGCGGGGTTTCCGACCCAATTTTTCTGATGAGTACGCTGCTTAAACAAGTGCGGGCGATCGATCCCATCGCCCAAACTGACCAGATTCAAGATGTATGGTTAGATCATGGCAAACTTAAAGCCATAGGTGCGTCCATCGATCGCTATCCCCCAGAAACTGAAGTGCATGATGGCCGGGGACTGATCGTCGCACCGGGATTGGTGGATCTATATAGTCAAAGTGGGGAACCGGGGTTTGAAGAGCGGGAAACTCTGGAGTCTTTAGTCTGTGCAGCTAGAGCCGGGGGATTTATTCGGGTGGGTGTATTGCCAACGACTAACCCACCCATCGATAACCCAGCAACTGTATCTCTGCTGACAGGAAAAGCGCCTCAGTCTCTGGGGGTACAACTCTCCTTTTGGGGGGCGCTTACCCAAGGAGCAAAAGGGCAACAAATGAATGAGTTGGCGGAGTTAGCCAGTGTGGGTGTGGTGGGGTTTAGTGATGGCCTAGCGATCGCCAATTTACTCCTCTTACGACGATTATTAGAATATGCCGGGCCGTTAGGAAAACCGGTAGCCATCTGGCCGTTGGCAGTAGATTTAGCCACCAATGGGGTAATGCGCGAAGGCCTGATGTCTACCCAGTTAGGCTTACCCGGAATTCCCGCCGCTGCCGAAACCGCAGCATTGGCGGCACTTCTAGAATTGGTTGCCCAAACCCAAACCCATGTCCATGTCATGCGAGTGTCTACTGCACGGTCTGTACAGTTGATTCAAGAGGCAAAGGAGAGTGGACTTCCGGTCACTGCAAGTACCAGTTGGATGCATTTATTATTGGATACGGAGTCCATTTCCTCCCATCATCATGGCGATCGCCGTCCATCTGGACAGCGAGCAGATTTTATGTATAACTTGATTCCCTATGATCCAAGTTTCCGCTTAATGGCTCCTTTGGGCAATCCTGAAGATCGAGAAGCCTTGATTGGGGGGGTGAGCCAAGGTGCAATCGATGCGATCGCCATTGACCATACGCCCTATACTTATGAAGAAAAAACAGTCGGCTTTGAAACGGCTCCGGCAGGGGCGATCGGCTTAGAATTAGCTCTACCCCTACTCTGGCAAGGATTAGTAGAAACGGGAGAACTCTCAGCCGTGCAATTATGGCGCAGCTTAAGTACCCATCCAGCTTTATGCTTACATCAAACGCCACCAAGTTTCGATGTGGGGCAACCCGCAGAGTTAATTGTATTCGATCCTCAAGTGTCTTGGACTCCAGATAACACGACTCTGAAATCCCTCGCAGCCAATACACCTTGGTTGCATCAGGCTTTACAGGGTCGGGTGATTCACCGATGTGATGTCGATCGCCCATCAACCCCTAGGTCGTTAACCTTAACTTAGATAAAACTGTTCACTCAGTGGACCGGTTACACTTCTGGAAACAATACTGCCAAATCCCAGTCCTACAGGCTAGGCTGATACTTAAGCTTTAAATTAGGGATTATGGGAAAAGAACTGGCAATCCGTACCTCTGGACTAACCAAGCAATTTGATCGTCATATTGCAGTCAACGACTTAGATTTAGAAGTTGGACGCGGTGAAGTCTATGGTTTGATTGGCCCCAACGGTGCAGGGAAAACGACCTTAATTCGTATGTTGGCAGCGGCTGAAGAGCCAACAACAGGTGAGATTTATATTAATGGCGATCGCCTCCTCAGAGACCATTCTAACCCCAGCCTAAAACGGCGTATTGGTTATCTACCGGACGATTTCCCGGTTTATGACGATCTCACAGTTTGGGATTATTTAGACTATTTTGCCCGCTTATATCAACTCAAAGACCCGCGCCGTCGGCAACGCCTCTATGATGTGCTAGAACTGGTACAACTGGGCAATAAACGTAATAGTCAGATTTCCACCCTCTCGCGGGGGATGAAACAGCGACTTTCCCTAGCCCGAACCATTATCCATGAACCCATTGTTTTATTGCTTGATGAACCGGTTTCGGGATTAGACCCCATTGCGCGGATGCAGTTTCGGGAAATTATTAAAGTTCTCCAAGAAGCGGGAATGACGGTTTTAATTTCTTCCCATGTCCTCAGTGACTTGGCAGAACTCTGCACGTCTGTGGGAATCATGGAATTGGGCTACCTAGTGGAAAGTACAACTCTAAAGGATTTGTATCAACGACTAAGTCGTCAACAAATCTCGATCGCAACCCTGGGATCTCAAGATGCACTGATTACAGAACTTAAACAATTTTCCCAAGTGGATGGATGGGAAACTCTCTCATCCGGTCATTTACGGGTCAACTTTAACGGAACCCCAGAAGAGAGCGCCGAGTTATTGCGATCGCTCGTGAGCGCGAATTTACTGGTAACTGAGTTTTACGCCACTCAGGAAGACTTAGAAACCATCTTCCTGAAACTGGGTCATAAACAAGCATCTTAATCTAAGGATGAACATCTGTAAGAAGGGAGTCGGCAGTGGGTAATATTTCCCCCTATCCCCCTATCTCCCTATCCCCCAAGATCTAACCTTGTGCCCCCTATAAAGGATATATGACGATGAGACTAGATTTAATGAATGCAATTGGGGAGATCAACCCCCAATTATTTCGAGAACTTAAAGGCCGGTTTAAGACTCGGAACATCATAGTTGCCGGTGGTATGTCTTTATTTACCCAAATCTTGGTGCTATTTGGCTTCCTTAATGAATTACCCAATCGCCATAGGGAATTTCATCGCTATTGTACCGAAGGCAATGAGAAGTACTACTACAACCAGTTACGTTGCTTGACGGATCAATTCGGCAACCTAGAAATTAACTGGCAACTGTGGTGGTCGGATGTTTTTGTCTGGTTAACTGTGGTGGGTGTATTTGCCTTCTTAGTCGGCGGAACCTATTTAATTATTAGCGACCTTGACCGAGAAGAGCGCAAGGGAACCCTCAATTTCATTCGCCTGAGTCCCCAATCTACCCAACAAATTTTGATGGGTAAACTGCTCGGAGCGCCCAGCTTACTCTATTTTGGCTGCTTCCTGGCTTTTCCCCTCCATCTGTGGGCAGCAATTAATCTGCATATGCCCCTAGGGTTACTCGCCCTCTATTATGGAGTGCTATTGGCTTGTAGTGCCTTCTTTTTCAGTGGTTCCATTCTCTTCGGTTTGGTCAGTCATTGGATGGGTGGCTTCCAAGCTTGGTTAGGCGGTGCTTTGGTTACGGCATTTCTGTTTTTCACGTTCCTGATGCGCGTCGAAGATGCGCCCATTGATGTCCTGAAACTGGTTTCGCCTTCTAGCTTAATTCCCTATCTAATTGAGAAAAAATGGTTGCCTCATATTTGGCTCTTTCATTACAATTTAATCGATTTGCTGGATCATTCGATGGACTGGCATTGGTTTATTCTGCCTATTGGTCAGACCGTGGTGACCTTAAGTATAGCCATGGTGGTGACTTGCGGGGTATGGACAACCTGGAATTGGCTCGTAATCGATCGCTGTTTCCGCAATCCCAATAAGACTTTAATCAGCAAAAAACAGTCCTTTTGGTTAACCGGATGCTTCAGCGTCTTTACTCTGGGTTTAGCTCCCCATGGATATGAGTTTGAAAATCTCTATTGTTTGCTGATTTTCAACCTGATTTTCTTTGCCGGATTAATGGCTGCTTTGTCTCCCCAAAGACAGGTTTGTGTCGATTGGGCCCGGTATCGCCATATGTCGGAAACGCGCCATCAAGGACTATTTCAAGACCTGATATCTGGAGATAAAAGTCCAGCTCTATTAGCGATCGCCTTAAATCTACTCCAAGCTCAATTGATCATCCTACCCTGGATTTTAATGTGGCCCGGAGATGAGGGCAATGTTATCCATGGGATCTTCAACCTGTTATTGAGCTTTTCTGTCCTGCTCGTTTATGCCAGTGTTGCCCAACTGATGATGATGATGAAATCCAAGAAAAGCGGGATTTGGGCAACCGCAGCGATCGCTGGGTCTATTACTTTACCTCCGCTGCTGTTCCTGGTTCTGTCTGCCGAACCTCACAACATACCCCTTGTGTGGATGTTTACCATCTTTCCCTGGGAAGCCCTCAACCATGCATCAGCCGTGACCGTCATGGTCTCCGTGTTAACCCAATGGGCAGTTGTCGGTTTAGTTAGCACCCAATATTCGCGGCAACTGCGACAAGCGGGGGTTTCGGCCTCTAAAGCCTTGGGTCATGCTTAATATCGAGAACTAAAGGTTACATTAGTTCTCCTTCCAGTTGGCGATCTCGTAAGATTTAGCGATCGCCAACTTGATCATGAGCAAAGAAGATAGAGAATATGCCACAATCACCACTGAGTGAAGCCCTACATGAACTCTCACACTGGATTGAAACCAGCAATTCTTACCACGCTACGACTCTTCGATATCACAAGCGTCCCTTCTCTGGTCTTGAACCCGGTTTAGAGCGCGAAATGATTGACCTGTATGCCGAAGAGATGAACTTCCCACTTTCTGAAGAGATCTATGATTTCTATGAGTGGCACAATCAATCAATTATGTTAGGAGAGTGGTGTAACTCTGTCTATTCTGTACCTCTGGATACTGGACTCGTCTGGGTTGCCGAAAAAGGGGCATCCCAAATGCCCATTCTGTTTGGGGATGTTCCCTATTATGTCGTTGAGCCAGCGGTTAGCAATTCACAATCTTCAAAAATTTACTGCTATGACGGTTGGGATAAGGAGAAACGAGAATTCACGCCCCTCGTTCCCGATGTTCAAGCTCCTAGTCTGACCTGTGTGTTTCAAGCTGCCGCAGAGTGTGCTAGAACCCATGATGCAATTTCGGTAAGCTTGATGCTGATGGACGAAAAAATACCATCCGGCCTTTCTGCTCTTGACCGAGGAGCCTATATGTACGAGCGTAGGAAATATGCTGAGTCATTGCTAAAACCGATCTATACCCAGTACGGTATTGATACAACTCGATTGTGTTGTGGTCTATGGGGCTAATTGGCGATCGCCAACTTTTGTTATACCCTGACGGGTAACCCATTACGCATTACCCAGACATTCATGTTACTTGAATTCGCCTTAATAATCCTGGTATCGCTACTCTTCTATTATCTGTTTATACAGATCAAAATGCCGGGATTATTGGGATTAGTCACTACTGGATTAATCATTGGCCCCAGTTTTCTCGATTGGGTAAGCGATCCTGTTTTAGCGCTCTTGAAAGAATTCAAAACAGTCGCGTTAATTGTGATTTTGATTCGTGCTGGTTTGGGCATTAATCGCGCTACCTTAAATACCATTGGTGGGCCAGCCATTCGCCTCAGTTGTATTCCCGGAATTATTGAGGGCAGCGTGATTTTACTGCTATCCCATTTTCTCTTACATTTAACCTGGATTGAAGGGGGAATGCTGGGGTTTATTGTAGCAGCCGTTTCCCCAGCCGTGGTTGTGCCATCCATGCTCGAACTTAAGGATGCGGGTTGGGGAAAACACAAAGAAGTGCCGACTTTAGTATTAGCTGGTGCATCGGTGGATGATGTATTTGCTATTACTATTTTTGGTGTTTTTGTTGGTTTAGCGACGGGTGAATCGTTAAATGTAACCCATGTATTGGTGAGTGTTCCCCTGGGAATTTTCGTGGGTGCAGCCATTGGGGCGGGGATTGGGTTTGGCTTGGTATGGTTCTTTAAGCGCTATCATATCCGGGATACCAAAAAAGTAATTATATTTACAATGATTGCGGTGCTCTTTTATGAGTTTACCGAAGTCGATGCGGTGAAAAACCTCATTCCGATCGCCGGTTTATTAGGAATTATGGCGATCGGGTTTATCATTCTGGAAAAATATGATACTCTTGCCCATCGCCTAGCCGCTAAATTTGGTAAAGTGTGGGTGTTAGCGGAAATCCTGTTATTTGTCTATATTGGTACACAAGTAGACCTGAATCAAATCAGTGTGGAAGTATTGGGGATTGGCTTGTTGATTCTGTTTTTGGGCTTACTCGCTCGCAGTGTGGGGGTATGGCTTTCCTTACTCAAGTCCCATTTGAACCGTAAAGAAAAGCTCTTTTGCATCATTGCCTATTGGCCCAAAGCAACAGTACAAGCTGCCATTGGTGCAGTGCCCCTGAGTTTATTTTATGACGGTAAAATGACCTCAATGACAGAAGTAACAGGACAAACCATTTTAGCGATCGCCGTTTTGAGTATAATTGTAACTGCCCCCCTAGGGGCGATCGGCATTCAGTGGAGCGGGCCAAAACTTCTGAGTAAACCGTAATCTAGCGGCAATAGGAAATATGAAGTTCCCATTAAACAAGGGGCTTAGAGCCAATTGCCTCTCAAGGATCAATTCGTGGCAAGATTAAATAGAAATGATATTAGGACATTTCCTATTATCTATTGCCTATTGCCTATTGCCTATTGCCTATTCCCGTATCCAGGACATCAGGCTCGGCTCCCAAGAAGCCAATTCTTCTTCCTTAAACCATAGGTTAATTTCATTTTGAGCCGTTTCGATCGCATCTGAACCATGAATCAGATTTCGGCCAACATCGACCCCAAAATCGCCCCGAATGGTTCCGGGTTCTGCATTTAAGGGATTTGTTGCACCGATAATTTTCCGAGCTGATGCAACAACTCCGTCCCCTTCCCAGACCATGGCGACTACTGGCCCAGACGTAATAAACTCGATTAAACCACTGAAAAAGGGCCGTTCCTTATGCACAGCATAATGCTGCTCGGCCAGTTCCCGACTGACATTCATCAACTTTAAGCCTACTAACGTAAAGCCTTTGCTTTCCAAGCGACTGATGATGTTACCCACTAATCCCCGTTGTACACCATCGGGTTTAATGGCTAGAAAAGTACGTTCCAAAGCGATCTCCTTTTTAGGTTGAGCCAGCTTCAATTATCTCATTAAACCCAAAATATAATGGATTAATTAGGGATTAACGGGAGAATCATCAATATGACCCTACACCAATGCAATGATTTGATTGCCCAACGCTATCGGATTATTGACGCTTTAGGTCAAGGAGGGATGGGAATCACCTATGAGGCTGAAGACTTGAGCAATCATCAAAGGGTCGCAATCAAGGCAGTATCGTTAAAGCAAGCACAAGAGTGGAAGGTTTTGGAACTGTTTGAACGAGAAGCTAAGGTGATTGCCCATTTGCATCATCCCCAACTTCCCCAATACCTCGATTTCTTTCATGTCGATACTCAAAACGATCGCATCTTCTATTTAATTCGGGAATTAGTTGCTGGAGCGTCTTTAGAGGATGTGATTCAAAACGGGAAGCATTTCACGGAAGAAGAAATCAGGGATATTACCGTGCAAATCCTAAAAATACTGGTCTATCTCCATAACTTTACGCCTCCTATTATCCATCGGGATATCAAACCCCAGAATATTATTTATCAACCGGATGGTCAAGTTTTCTTGGTTGACTTTGGTGCAGTGCAAGAGGTTTATCGACAGACGATTTCTAGTGGTCAAACCTTTGTCGGTACAATTGGGTATATGCCACCGGAACAGTTAACAGGTAAAGCCTATTTTTCCTCCGATTTATATAGTTTAGGTGCAACCGTATTATATTTACTTACCCATCATTCTCCCGATCGCCTGCCTCAGAAACGGATGAAAATTGATTTTCACTCTTCGGTGAACAGTTCATCGACATTAGCGGATTGGCTCGATCGTGTTTTAGAACCGATGTTTGAGGATCGCTTTGAGTCCGCAACTGAGGCATTAAAGGCGCTCGAAAGTCAGTCTCATATAGATATCAGAAAAGATATCGCTGATGTATACACATATCCAAAGCCCAAAAAAAGTAATATCACACTACACAAAACCTCTGGATTATTAGTGATGAATATTCCCCCAAGAGGCTTTCGTTCAGAAGATGGTTTTATATGGATATTTGCTTTATTTTGGAATGGATCCATGTTACTTGGTATTTTGGCACACGGACTGAGCCTGATTTTTTCTTTTGCGATCCTGCATATTTTGGTGGGTTTGGGCTTTATTCTCTATTTATCCTGGAGTTCAGGGGTGAGAACCTATATGAGAATAGACTCAGATGATTTTTGGCTTCAATGGAAAGTGTGGTTTCTTAATCGTACAATTCAAGGCAAAACATCAGATTTAGAACAAATTTGTGTCCACGATACTCAGACTAAAGTCAAGGGTAGACCTCTGCTAAATTGTGCCCTATTTGAAGGGGTGAAAAAGCATCAATTTGGCTCTTTTATTTCCTTCCGAGAAAAGGAATGGTTAGTAGCGGAAATTTCAGAGTGGTTGGAAGAGAACAGGCGATCGCCAGAAACCTAGAAACCGGGTTTCTACCCGGATCTAGGATAAAGAGGTACAGATCGCCAGAAACCCCGTTTCTTCCCCCTCACCCATGCGATCGCTACAATACAAAGTAAAAGATTGGGAGATCGCCAACCCAGACCCATTGTTCATTATTAATTGTTCATTGTTCATTAATCTATGAGTATTCTGATTTCCGATGACATCCTTCAAGCCTCACACCTTACCCCGGATCAGTTTTGTCGCGAAATTGCTTTACATTTCTTTGAAATGGGACATTTGACATTAGGGTATGCCAGTCAGTTGGCTCGTATGTCTGCACCCCAGTTTCGCCAACTTCTTCAGGAGCGAAGTATTCCCCTTTACTCCTATGATGTGGAGGATTTTGAGTTGGATATCCAGAATTTGCAAGACTTAGGGCGATTGTGATTATCATCAGCGATACATCAGTGATTACGAGCTTGGCAGCAATTTCCCATCTGCACCTTTTGCCGGAACTCTACGATCGCCTCATCATCCCCGAAGCAGTATATCGCGAACTGGTCGCGATCGCGCCACCGGTTCCTGGAGCAGTTGACATGCAAACGATCACCTGGTTAGAGGTTAGGCAAGTTACCAACGATGAGGAAGTGGTACGCCTTCAGCAAGAGGTGAGGTTAGATCCGGGGGAATCTGAGGCGATCTCGCTTGCGTTAGAATTAAAAGCAGATTTACTCTTGATCGATGAGCGCTCTGGTAGAGCAGAAGCCCATCGGCTGGGACTGAAAATTACTGGGCTATTGGGTATGTTAGTGGAAGCGAAGCAGAAAAAGTTGCTCAGTGCGGTAAAGCCTTTAATGGATGATTTGATTGACCATTCGCAGTTTAGAATCTCTCCAGCATTGTATCGTCAGATTTTGGAGAGGGTTGGAGAAACAGGCGATCTCTACAATACAAAGTAAAAGATCGGGAGATCGCCAACCCAAACCCATTTTTAATTGAATCGTAGGGGCGGGTTATACCCAAAACCTGGCCCAGGGCGAAAACCGTGCCTCCGCCCTCCGTCATGCTATGCTCAAAGCAACATCCAAGTTCCGCAAACCCGGAGCTTGGTCAGGATTTACTCTCATTTTAAGTATTACAATTGGGTTCGTCGGTGGAGGCATGGCCGCTGCCAGTGTGATCGCCACCAGCTACGCTCTCATTACACCAGAAAACCCCTTCCTCATGCCGTGGGATGCCCATGCTACTACTGTGCATCCCTTTGTAAAATCGGCGGGTTTGAGTCTCGGAGGGGGGTTACTAGTGGCGATTTTGCTTTTTATCCTATTCCTACCCAAACCGAAACGAATAGAAAAGGGGCAATCTGACCAAGGTATGGGGCGTGAGCGTTAGAATGCGACAAGAACTATCTTGGCTAAATCTTCAGAGGACTAGACTATGGGTGTTGAGGTCATATCAACGGCAGAACAGGCGATCGCCCCAATACAAACCCCAGAACCGAATCAACCCGCTTGGACAATTGAGGATTCTGAGGAACTTTATCGCATTAATGGATGGGGAGACCCCTATTTTTCCATTAATGCGGCCGGTCATGTGGTGGTTTCTCCGAAAGGCGATCGCGGGGGTTCTTTAGATCTCTATGAGCTGGTGGAAGCTCTCAAACAGCGCGATATTCATCTTCCCTTCGTCATTCGCTTTTCCGATATACTGGCCGATCGCCTGGAACGGCTGAATGCTTGTTTTTCTCAAGCCATCACCCGATACAATTATCCTGGCATTTATCAAGGGGTATTTCCCGTCAAATGCAACCAACATCGGCAACTGGTAGAAGATTTGGTTCATTTTGGCCAACCCTTCCAGTTTGGTCTCGAAGCGGGATCAAAACCCGAATTGTTGATCGCCTTAGCTCTCCTGAAAACCTCCAATTCCCTGTTAATTTGCAACGGATATAAGGATAAGGAATATGTCGAAACCGCCATCTTAGCCCGCAGACTCGGCAAACAAACGATCATTGTTTTAGAGCAACTCGAAGAAGTGGAGTTAGCGATCAAAGCTCACCAAGAATTAGGGGTAACTCCAGTGGTGGGAGTGCGAGCGAAACTGAGCGCTAAAGGGGAAGGTCGTTGGGCTACATCCACGGGAGATGGAGCAAAATTTGGCTTAACCATTCCCGAAATTGTCCATGTGATGGAACGCCTACAAGAGGCCAATCTCTTATCGTCTCTGCAACTGTTGCATTTCCATGTTGGCTCTCAAATTTCCTCGATTAGTGTGATTAAAGATGCCATCCGGGAAGCGAGCCAAATTTATGTACAGTTGGCTAAAAGTGGTGCAGATATGCGCTATTTGGATGTGGGGGGCGGTTTAGGGGTCGATTATGATGGCTCAAAAACCAACTTCTATGCCTCGAAAAATTACAATATGCAGAATTATGCCAATGATATTGTCGCTGAGGTCAAAGAAGCCTGCGAACAAGCCAAAGTGAAAGCTCCTGTATTGGTGAGCGAAAGTGGAAGGGCGATCGCCTCCCATCAGTCCGTACTCATTTTTGATGTCTTAGGGACCAGTGAAGTGCTGACACAGAAGACTTTCGAGGTGGAAAGTAGCGATCATTTGATCATCCGCAATTTGTGGGAAACATACCAATTTATTCAGGTCAATAATTATCAGGAATGCTACCATGATGCGATTCAGTTTAAGGAAGAAGCCATTAGTTTGTTTAATTTTGGCTATTTGAGTTTAAGCCAACGGGCGAAAGCCGAACAGCTCTATTGGGCCTGTTGTGAGAAGATCTTGGACATCATTCGCCACGAACCCTATGTACCAGACGATCTCGAAGGTCTCCAGATGAGTATGGCTTCGATCTACTATGTCAATTTATCGGTGTTTCAATCAGCGCCGGATAGCTGGGCGATCGATCAATTATTCCCGATTATGCCTCTTCATCGCTTAAATGAACAGCCCACTTGTCAAGGAACTTTAGCTGATCTTACCTGCGATAGTGATGGTAAAATCACTCGATTTATCGATCTACGCGATGTAAAATCTTTGTTGGATTTGCATCCCCTAAACCCCGGAGATCCCTATTATCTGGGCTTATTTTTAGGCGGTTCATATCAGGAAATTATGGGGAATTTGCATAATTTGTTTGGCGATACCAATGCGGTTCACATTGCCTTAACGCCTAAAGGTTATCAGGTTAAACAGGTCGTAAAAGGAGATACGATGGCGGATGTTTTGAGTTATGTAGAATATGATATTGAAGACTTAATTGAAAGTATTCGCCAGCAAACGGAATTAGCTCTAGAAGAAGGAACGATTTCTATTGCCGAATCGCAACGGTTACTCAATAGCTACAAGGAAAGTCTCAACCGCTATACCTATTTATCTGTGTAGAGTTAGACCGCTTCGCGCTAGGGAATAGGGAATAGGGAATTTCTTCACTCTCCCTTTCCTTACTTCCTTTGCTATATAATATGGGTAGAGATAAAAATTTTTCACCCTACAAAGCAAGAGATGAATTAACTCTCTTCCTCTGGATAAATGGGGACTCCATCCAAGGTTCCAAAACGTCCCAATGGCCAAAAGCGAAGCACGGCACGACCAATAATATTTTTGCGCGGTACTGCCCCCCAGCAGCGACTATCATAACTGCTATTGCGATTATCACCTAAAACCACATAGGAATTTTGAGGCACAATTTGGGGTTGATCCAAAAATCGTTGATCGGGAGGACAAACATCTACAGTTGTAAATTGATGATCGGATGTATCGTTGATCTGGGCGGAGGGATTAATCTCGGAAGCTACATAATTTTCATCTAAGGGTTGATCGTTAATATAAACTTGCCCATTTACAATCTCAATTTTATCGCCCGGTAAACCAACGACTCGCTTAATTAAGGCATCTTTGAAATTGGGGTCCTTTTCCTTCATCTTGTCTGTGGGAGAAAACACAATGATATCCCCCCGTTTAGGATCGCCAAACCGATAGCCGAGTTTATCAATAATGAGGCGATCGTGGGTGGGTTCATACTGTAAGGTGGGTAGCATTGACCCGGAGGGAATATAACGGGCTTCGGCGACAAAATGACGAATCCCAATGGCAAGAAGGGCTGCCAGTCCAATGGTTTTGAGTCCTTCAATCCAAGGATTTTCGGGAGTCGGGTTGGTATTCTGGTCAGAGTTGGGTTTATTCACACGAGTCATAGGTTAGGACGAAGTTGAAGCAAGGGAGAGGCAAGTGCCTCTTGATCGTGAAGACGTTGTTTTAGTGTACCGCTAGAATACAATAGGCTCTAAAGATGTTATCTATAAGTTCCCTCTTCTGTCTACTTCTGCTAAATCCGTCAATTCCCCGGGTCACGTTCTTTTTCCCACAAGGGAATTGAAGTTCGGGACAGTTCGGATTGAGGATGGCTCTATTGTAGAAGTTTGGCAAGGTTGCTTGTCAATGGATGGGGTAGATTAGTCAGGAAATATAGACGCTCAAGAGTTAACTTTGTTGCTTGTGTCCACTCTCGTATAACTGCTTATTGTGTCTGTTGACTACGATCTGATTGTTTGGGGGGGTTCTCCAGCGGGAACCTATGCGGCGGTTATGGCGGCGCAACGAAAGGCTAGGGTTGCCCTGATTGTGCCACCAGAGACTTCTCTTAGCTATGGTTTCGAGGATGGTTTAACGTTGCCCCTACCGTTGCGACAGGGGCAAAATCGGCTCGATCTGATGAGGGATGCTGAGAATCTATCCTATCAAGGGTTGTGTCAATGGGTACAAACTGGAGTGGAGACCTTAGCACTGATGGACTCTCCGCCAGCTCTAGAGCAGTTGGGAATTGATTTAGTGCAGGAATGGGCGGAGTTTCAGGAAAAACAGGGACAAATTGCGATCGCCTTAAGCAACCGTCGTTTGCTCTCTTCTGCCTATTTGCTGGCTCCGGAAACCCAGCCCAGGGTTGAGATTGAGGGGTTAGCGAGTACGGGTTATCTAACCCCAAAGCAACTAGCGAGCTTGAAGTCACCTCCTTCGTCTTTGGCTATTATTGGATCAGATCCCCGTGGGATTGAGTGGGCGCAAGTCTTTCAAGAGTTGGGGTCTCAAGTAACGCTGATTACCGAAAATTCCTGTATTTTGCCCCAGGAAGAACCGGAAGCGTCTAACCTGATTCAAGCTCAACTGAAGGCGTTGGGTGTGGAGATTTTACTGGAAACCCAGGTGACTCAAGCACGACCGATTGAGGGACAAACTTGGTTGCAAGTGGGAAATCGGGCGATCGCCGTCGATAACGTGTTATTAGTTACTCCTCCTGCTTTGCCATTTCCTGCTCCAACGTTGGAGTTTCTCGGCGTGGAATGGGGCGATCGGGGTTTAAGAGTGAACAACAAACTACAAACTACAAATCCCAAAATTTATGCTTGTGGGGACAGTTTGGGTGGATATTCATTACTTCATCTTAGCCTATATGAGGCAAAAATCGCCACTAAAAACGCCTTATTTTTACCATTCTTTACGATTGATTATCAACAGTTACCCTATACGGTCTACAGCCAGCCCACTTTAGCTAGAGTGGGATTAACCGAAGCCAGCGCAAGGGGGCGATATGGAGATAAGGTGCAGGTGATTCAAGAAGATTTAAAGACCAATCCAGCGGCAGTTTTATCTGGGGAGATTACCGGGTTTATTAAAGTGATGATACAACCGGATGGCACAATTCTAGGCGCTACAGTGTTGGGAACCAGAGCAGAAGAGTTGATCCAACCCCTGAGTCTAGCTATTCGTCATCGACTGAAGTTGCAAGCGCTCCAAGATAGCCCGGGGGTATTCGGCAGTGTATCACAACTGCTGACAAGAGTGGGCGATCGCTGGCAAATTCAGCAATTCCATCAATCTTATTGGTCGAAAACAATTCTTAATTGGTGGCTCTCCTGGAAACGAGGTTAAACAGTTAGAAACTATGATATTCTAGGGTCGTCATTTTTTAGGATTCAATCTGGCCTGTACCTTTTCTTTATGAAGCTGCCCTTAACAAGGGGCACCATCCCCTTGCCTATCAAGGATTGATGAGTTGCAATATCAAAGAAAAAAGGGCTTAATCTAACCTTTTCAATCATGGATAAATTTAGAGTTGAAGTCATTGCTAAAACCCCCAATCCCCAGCAAGTCATCTATGCGGCGATGCATCAAGATTATAGTGAAAATCTAGTCTACGATGAGCGAGAAAAGTGGCCAAACGAATTGAAAGCCGGGAAACTGATTGTCAAACATTTATTATCAGGCGGTCGCGGACATTATGGCCCCTTAGAGCATCCTCAAATCATTTTAAACTGTGGTTATTTTCCCCACAGTGTTATGCAACAGGTACGGACTCATCGGGTAGGAATTTCGTTCGATGTACAATGTCTAGCTGCCAATACGGAAGTCACCTTTGTCAATTGTAATGGTGAAAGCAGCAAAAAGCTGAGAAAAACCATCGGAGAATTATATGACCTCTGGCACAATGGTGAAAAAGCAATTCGTTCAAGACAAATTAGGGGTCGAAAAGGTGAACCCCCTGGAGAATATCGCCGTGATTGTAAAAAGAGACTCCAGAAGATGCGGTTACGAGTCTTAAACGAGGACACTGGTTTGTTTGAAGTTGGACATATTGAACAAGTTATCTGTCAAGGGATTCAACCGGTTTATCGGATAACTTTAGAAACTGGAAAAACACTCGATTGTACCATCAATCATCGTCTATTCACTTCAGGAGGTTGGCAAACTATGGGTGAAGCAGTGGGATTAGTGACTGGAAAGGATGGTCATGTGATTAACATGACTAAAGACGCTGCGGTGATGTGTAATGGAATCCCGGTCACTGGCAATCGCTTGTATCGGGAAAAAGCTGGGATGGAAGAGAAAATTACCGCCGGTTTTTCTACGAATTATCAAACGAATTCTTCAGGGAATACAGCGCAAAGTGCTGTTATGAAATATAGTGTTGCATCCTCAAAACCATGTACCACAACCCTATTCCCTAGCGCGAAGCGCTATAAACTTAAAGCTCATCCCGTCAAAATTGTCAAAGTGGAGTATTTAGGCGAGCAAATGACCTATGATTTAGAAGTCGCGGGAAACTGGCATAACTTTGTGGCTAATGGTCTCGTGGTTCATAACTCTAACCGCTATACCGGTGCGAGAATTATACAAGCGGCTGAAGGTTTAAGACCGATTGAAGAGGTGTTTTACCTGCGGCCGGTGGGGGAATATAGCAATCGTCAAGGTAAGCATTATACTTATACCGAAGAACAGCGACAATCGGATTTAGAGTGGTGTTTGCAAGCGGCAAAACGATATCAGCAGATGGTGGAGAGCGGCATATCGGAAGAACACGCACGGGGGATTATTCCGTTTGATGTGCGTCAGCATTTTGTAGTTTCTTTGAATGGGCGATCGCTGATGCATTTGTTAGACTTAAGATATAAGCTAGATGCTCAACTCGAATGCCAAAAACTCTGCGAACATATTTTTCCCCATTTCCAAAGTTGGATGCCTGAAATTGCTGAATGGTATGAGAAAAATCGGTTGAAAAAGGCGAAATTATCCCCCTGATGAGAATCTGATACTCCAGAGAGCAATTAAGCCAAATCCGGATAAAATGACTCCAGAAATACGGTTAATCCAGCGCAAGCGATGAGGGGTAATTTTATTGTTCATGAAGCCAATGCCGGTAACGAGGACGAACCACCATAGGGCTGACCCAGAAAATACACTTAGGACGAGGATAAGAGCTAACCCATAGTGTCCGTTAGTATTTCCAGCTCCGAATCCGGCAAAGATAGCAGCAAAGGAGAGAATAGTTAAGGGATTGGTTAAGGTTAGAAAGAGGGTGGAAATATAGGCCCGCCATAGGTTTTTGCCGTCAATTTTAGCTTCTTCTTTACTGGGAGATGAGCGAAAGGTTTGGATGCCTAAATAACAGAGAAAAAATCCACCAATGAGGCGTAATGTGATTTGATGTTCGATGAAAAGATTGGAGATGAAAGTTAATCCAAATCCGGCAATACAGCCGTAGAAACCATCGGCAGTGGCTGCGCCTAAACCGGAGACTAATCCGGCGATTCTGCCTTGGCTTAAGGTGCGACGGATGCATAAAATGCCAATGGGGCCAACGGGTGCGGCTATGGATAAACCGATGATTAATCCTTTGAGAATGACTGAAAGTTCCATGGGGAATTATAGTGCTAGGAAATAGGGAATGGGGAATAGGGAATGGGTTTCTCCTACTCTGTTTTAGAATAGCTAAGTATAAAGCATAATTGAATAGGAATTTGAAGGAAAATGAAGAAATTTTTGGAGAATTATGAGGTAAAATAGACTAATGACTTTTGATTCTGAAAAGCTGCTCGATCGAACAGGATGGCGGATTCTGGAGATCTTGCAAGAGGAGGCAAGAATATCATTGGCGGAGCTAGGGAGAAAGGTGGGGTTGTCTGCTCCAGCGATCGCCGAACGGGTAAAACGAATGGAAGAAGCGGGTATCATTACGGGATATCAAGCCCAGGTCAACCCGGAAAAAGTGGGCTATGCTATTGCTGCTATTATTGCCCTCACCACGACTCCTCAGAAGTATCCGCAGATCTTAACCTTGATTGAAACGTTGCCAGAAGTGCGATCGTGTCACCATGTCACGGGTAACTTCTCTTTCTTTATGGAAGTGACGGTCTCTTCAATGGGACACTTAGAGGAGATAATCAATCAACTGAGTGAGTTTGGACAAACTTCGACTTCTATTATTCTTTCGTCACCACTTCCGAGACGAGGCATTATGGATCGTCACTAGGTTAGGGCGATCGCTGCAAATAATCGTGGGTTACTTGCATAATAATATCTAAGCGAAAGTTATCAAATAAAGCAGTCAGGGCTTCAGATAGGGCTGGGTGAGTCGGGGCAATTGATTTGATCAAAAATTCAACTTTTTCTTCATTCACTTCTCTTGCAGTAGAATAGAGAGTCTGTACCCAGGTTGGTGACATTTGAGTAAACTGTTCTCCCCAGAAGCGATCGCTGCGTAACCGATGTTTTTTAAGCTTCCTTCTAGATTTTGGCATCGCTTCATAAATGTAAGAAGCCTCTAAATAACGAGATAAACTATTAAAAATCACCTGACTTTTAAAGGGTTTACAAATAAAATTATCGGAACCAGCCTGTATAATTTCTGTACGCCTTTCTTCAAAAGCGCTAGCAGTTAAGGCAATAATCACTGTTGATTTTAGACCCTGCTGCTGTTCTTGCTCCCGAATAATACGAGTCGCTTCTAAGCCATCGACTACAGGCATCCGAGTATCCATGAAAATCAAGTCAGGTTTACAACTCTCCCAAAGAGCGATCGCTTCTTGACCATTCGTCCCTTCAATCACTTCAAAACCCACAGGGGAAAGTAACTTAACCAGCAGCTTGCGATTTTCTGGGGTATCATCAACAACTAAAACACGGTACATCTTTTGATCGGGAGTTAACTCTACGACTTGGCGAGTATCCCTTTCCCTGAAATTAGGTAAAGATTGATGGCCTAATTTCAGGGGAATATCAAACACAAATACTGTTCCTTTTCCTACTTCACTGCTAACGGAAATTTCTCCTCCCATTAAACGGACAAATTTATCAGTAATCGACAAACCCAAACCAGTTCCTTGAGCAGAACTTATCCCGGTTGACGTTTGGACAAAAGCCTTAAATAAATCCTGTTGTTCTTCCTGTATTATCCCTGGGCCTGTATCACTCACTTTGAATTCAATATTCCCATGATGACCCCTGTTCTGTTGTAGCGTTACACTTAGTTTCACCTGACCGAGTTCTGTGAATTTAATGGCATTGCCGATCAAATTAATCAAGCAACTCCGAAGCTTTTGTTCATCTGATTTGATGTATTGTGGCACTTGGGGGTCAACATTAAATTCTAGATGGATATTTTTAGATTCTGCTTTGATTTCAAACAAATCCTCTAAGCCATCTAATAAATAGTAGATATCCAAGTCTTTTTCATTTAAATGAATAATTCCCGCTTCAATTTTTGATAAATCAAGGATATCATCAATTAAATCTAATAAATGTTCGCCGCTTCGATTAATAATTTCTAAATATTCTCGCTGTTCATCATTAGTTTGGTAATCCCGAAGCATCACTTGAGTAAACCCTAAAATAGAGTTTAAAGGCGTTCTGAGTTCATGGCTCATATTCGCTAAAAATTGACTTTTCGCCTTAGACGCTGCTGCGGCCTCTTCTTCAGCTTTCTTACGTTCTTGAATTTCCTGTTGCAGAGTTTTGTTTTGCGCTTCTAGCTGGTTTTGCAATCGTCGAATCGTTAATTGGTGTTCAATGCGGGCTAAAACCTCTTCCACCTGAAACGGCTTAGTAATATAATCTACCCCTCCAACTTGGAACGCCCTGACTTTATCTAAAACTTCATCTAACGCACTGAGGAAGACAATGGGAATATTCTGAGTCTGTTCGTCTTTTTTTAGCTCCTGACAAATTTCATAACCATTCATATCCGGTAATTTAATATCTAAAAGGATTAAATCCAGATTTCCCGCTCGCGAAGCTCTGAGAGCCATTTCTCCTTTCACAGCTCCCTTAACTTTATATCCAGCCTCAGATAAAGTTTTAGATAATACCTGGAGATTTTCCAGTTGATCGTCAACAATTAAAATATTCCCTTTGTAAGTATCCACAGTTTTTACAAACTAGCTCCTCATCTTAATCAAGAATATCAATATCGCTCTCTTCAATCAAACTTAGGATTTGATCGCAGCGAAAGGTTTTTACTAAATCAGTTAGGGCGTTAGCTAAAGCAAAATGCTGCTCAGGAATTTGCTCAATCAACTGTAAAAGCCGATCATCATCAATGGCATCTGCTGCCTGATATAATGTCTTTAGCCACTGATTGGGCATAACCTTGAGGCTATGGGCTGTGAGAATAAATGGGGATAGAGAAGTAGTGATTAATTTTTCCCTTGGCTGTTCTAAATGATAATCATAAATATAACGTACATCTAGATATTGGGCAATCTTTTCAAAGATTAGAGTTTCTGTAAAGGGTTTCCGTACACAATCATTACACCCTACCCTGACTACCCGATCGAGTTCGTCCTCTAAAATACTTGCAGTTAAGGCAATAATGATAGGGGATTGATCGGTTGCTGGTGTATTCGCTCTAATATGCTCAGTTACTTGATCTCCATTCATCACTGGCATCCGGATGTCCATCCAAATTAAGTGAGGTTTCCAACTTTCCCAAATGGCGATCGCCTCTCGTCCATTTTCTGCCATTTTTACTTCAAAACCGATCGGTTCTAAAATTTGTAACAAAAGTTGCCGATTTTCCCACTGATCGTCCACAATCAAAATTCGGTACACAGACTGTTCTGGTGCTAAACCCACTACTCGACGACTGCCACTGCTCGGGACGACTTCATTTGCATCAACCGTACAGACTTCAATCGTAAACTGAAATTTACTCCCATAACCCACTTGACTTTTAAGGGTGATTGTACCGTTCATTAACCGAACAAAATTTTGGGCAATCGTCAAGCCTAAACCCGTTCCTTCTTGAGACACTTTTCCCGTTTCACTTTGCACAAATGCCTCAAATAGCTTTTGCCGATCTTCTGGAGCTATTCCAGGGCCAGTATCTTCTACTTCCACTTGCAGAGCCACTTTTTTTGAGGCACTCAATTCTTCATTTTCGATGGCTAAAACACGAAGGAAAACTTGCCCTTTTTGAGTGAATTTAATTCCATTATTGAGTAAATTAATCAAAACCTGACGCAATTTGACTTGGTCTGCACAAATGTAGTTTGGAACTTCTCGACCAATAACAAAAATTAATTCTATATTTTTTTGCTCTGCTTTGAGCTTAAACATATCCTCTAGATCATGAATTAGACTCCTAAAATCAAAACAGCCTTCGTCTAGAGTGACTCTTCCCGATTCGATTTTAGACAAATCCAAAACATTATTAATCAAAGTTAATAAATGTTGACCGCTCCGATTCATAATCCGAACATTCTCTTGATGTTCCGCTGGTAAAATAGGAGAACGACCCATTAATTGGCAAAAGCCCAAAATTACATTCAAAGGGGATCTCAGCTCATGACTCATATTAGCTAAAAACTCACTTTTAGCCCGATTTGCTAATTCTGCGGCTTGTTTTGCCAGTTCCAATTCTTGTGTTCTTTGATAAACTTTTTTCTCCAAGTCCTGATTCAGTTCCCTGAGTTCTGTATTGATCAGTTGTAAGGTTTGATTTTGCTGGGCTAATTTTTGATCTTGGTCATAACTGCGTAATGCCTCAATGACCGTCAACTTCAGATCTTCCTCATCCCAAGGTTTGGCAATATATCGATATAACTTAGCATAATTAACCACTCGTCCCACAACATCAGCACTGGCTTGACCTGTTAATAAGATTTTCAATGTTTTTGGAGATAAATCATGGATTCTAATTAATAACTCATCGCCCGACATTTCCGGCATCATATGATCGGAAATAATTAAAGCAATATCCATTTGATCCAACAAACAATCTTCAGCAATTTCTAGAGCTTCCATTCCGCTTTCAGCTTGCTCAATAAAATAACCGTATGTCAACCATGCTTTCAGTTGTCGCTTTAAGCTATCTAAAATAATGGGGTTATCATCGACACAGAGGATAACTCGATTAGAAGTCATAAATTTAGCACTCGATGGATTTTTAAAAACAACAAAACTTCTGAACGTCTATAGGGGGATTCTTATTTTGTCTTCTAAGATCAACTGAATTTATGGCAAAAATATCCATAGAGACTTACAATAGAGGGCAATCACAGATATGTTATGAATCAAAAATAACTTTAGATTCACAATCGTTCTGTTTCTGTCTCTCAAGCCAAGTTCCCATTTTGCATTCATTGTCTGATCGATCGCTGATGATTAAGCAGGAACCCATCTCAGTTAAACCCAATATCCTTGTGGTTGATGATATCCCAGCCAACTTGCATTTGTTTGCTAAGATGCTCTCTCAAGAGGGCTATAAGGTGCGATCGGCAGTCACAGGTGCATTGGCAATATCGGGTGCTAAAGCAATGCCTCCTGACTTGATTTTACTTGACATTCTAATGCCAGAACTTAATGGTTATCAAGTTTGCTCCTTGCTAAAAGCCGATCCCTTAACCCAAGATATCCCGATTATTTTTATTAGTGCCCTAGGAGAAGAAATCGATAAGGTGAGGGCCTTTGAAGTCGGAGCGGTTGATTATGTGACTAAACCCTTCCTAAAGTCTGAGGTGCTTGCCCGGATTGACTATCATGTCAGAGCCTCTCAAACCCAACAAAAACTGCTCACTCAGAATTTACGTCTACAAGAAGAAATTGAATATCGTCATTTGATGGAAGCAAAACTGGAGCGCTTTAGCTTTCATCTGAAACAGATACACCGTTTAGATACATCCCATTATCGCACGATTGAAGCTTTGTTTCGGGATTATCTGCAAACGGGATGCTCTATTTTAGGATGTTCGGTTGGCTTGATTGGTCACATAGAAGAGGATCTGTATGTGATTGATGCTGTGGAATCCACCCTGGACGGTATCAGTCGATGCTCGAAACTCGACTTTCAAGATACTTATTTAGATTGGGTAATTCGCAGGCAACAAACCATAACCCATGAACAACCCGATCGGGGGTCTAGACAACGGAAACCCCTCCATTTGGGGAACTACACGTTGGAATCGTTTATTGGTACACCCATTTGGGTACAGGATGAACTTTATGGTGTTTTGGTGTTTGGGTCAACTCATGATGCCCTAAATACATTAGATACTCAAGCTCAAGAAATTCTAGAGCTGATGGCTCAAGGGTTAGGCAAGTGGATTGGGATTCGACAAACGGCTCTGAAACGGCAACAGGCAGAAGAGGAGACTCAATTATTACTTAAGGTGACTCAAGCGATTAGCCGATCGCCGGATTTTGAGAGTGCCCTTCAATCTGCCCTAGAACATCTCTGTGAAGCCAGCGGTTGGAGCTACGGTGAAGCTTGGCTACCGAGTGATGATGGTCGCAGTTTAACCCTCAGTCCAGCCTGGTACTGCCATAAACAGGAACCGCCAGAAGTATTGGGTCATTTAGAACGGTTTCGCTTGGTGTGTCAAGGCCAAACTTGGAGGAGTGGAACCGGTTTGCTGGGGAAAGTTTGGGTAACGGGAAAGGCACAATATGTGCCGGATGTGCCAGAGAAATCGCCGGAAATTTGTCAACACGAGAATTTAGCTGCTCTGTGTCATATCCAGCAAGGGTTGTGGATTCCCATTTTCTCCGTCTCAGCAGAGCAACAGCAAGAAAAGGTCGTTGCGGTGTTGGTGCTATTTCTGTCGGGAATCTCCACCTTAGATTTTCACCATCAATCCCATCAATTATTGGCCTTTGCTTCGGCGATCGCCTCCCAACTTGGAACTGTAATCGGCCAAAAACAGATTGAAGCCGAGCAAAGAGCTATGCTCATGGCTATGGATGATGTAGTCATGGTGTATAACCAGGAAGGGATTTGTCTGAAATTCATGACCAATAATCCCTTATTTCTCCAGAAACCGCCAGAAAGTAAATTATATAAAAGCTTGTATGACTGTTTACCCGAAGCCCAAGCAGATGCCCACTTAACGGCTATCCGACAGGCGATCGCCACCCGAGAAACCCAAACCCTTCAATATCACCTCATGATTGGCGATCAACGGATTTGGTTGTCCGCTAAAATTTCCCCCTTATCTCACCAAACCGCCCTGTTAGTCGTTCGAGATATTACCCCTCTAGAAACCATAAGCACCGCCCTTCAACACAGTGAAGCCCGGTTTCGAGCCATTTTTGAACAAGCCGGTATTGGCATATATATTACCACTTTAGAGGGGCAGATTTTACAAACCAATGCTGCCTTTGAATCATTCCTCAACTATACCTCACAAGACCTTCAACACCTTCAGATTAAAGATATTATTCATCCCGATGACTATCAAAATGACCCCAACTTTCAAAATTTATTACTCGGTAGAATTCAATCCTATCAAGTCGAAAAACGCTATATTCACCAAAATGGGGAGATCAGATGGGGAAGACTGACGGTTTCATCGATTCAAGATAAAGATGAAATCCAATTTATTTTTGGCATGGTAGAAGATATCACAGAAACCCATAAAATAGAATGGGCACTCAAAGAGAGTGAACGGCGATATCGAGAACTGATTGAAGTCCAAAAAGATGTTTTGATTTGCCGCTGGAAACCCAACACAGAACTCACTTTTGTCAATCAATACTTTTGCCATTTTTTCAATCATAATGCTGAAGACTTAATCGGTAAAAAACTTAACTCATGGTTGGTTGATGCCCAGTCAGTTGAAGAAGTTGAAGAGAATATTCTCGAACTCTTAACTACTCTAAATCCCAAAAGTTGGGAATATAAGTATTGCTCAGGGACAGGAGAACATCGATGGTTAAGGTGGACCAATCAACCCATTGTCGATCATTGGGGAACTTTAGTTGATATTCAAGCCTTTGGTGTTGATATCACAGCTCACAAGCAACGGGAGTTAGGGTTAAAGTTGATTGCCGAAGGTATTGCTTCTGCTACTGGAAATGAATTTTTTAATAGTTGTACTCAATATTTAGCCAATCTTTTACAAGTCAAATACGCTTTACTGGCCAAAGTCTCCGATCCCAAACTTCGCAAAGTCAATATTTTAGCATTTTGGAATTCTACAGAAGTAGAGAAAATTGATGACTTTGAAACTCTAGATGCCCCTTGCGATCAAATTTTATCCGGAGAATCAGTTTACTATCGAGATAAATTACAAGAAAAATTTGGAAATCATCCACTAATTTCCCGACTAAAAGCCAAAAGCTATTTGGGTTTACCCTTAAGAAATACTCACCAAGAAATTATTGGTTATCTGGCGATATTAGATACAAAAGCATTGGAAATAGATGCCCAAAGGCAAGTCATTCTAGAGATATTCTCAGCCCGAGCAGAAGCAGAACTAGAACGCAAGATTTCTGAAGATAAATTAGAGAAAATAGCCCAGAAAGAACGGTCTATTGCTAAAATACTCGCACAGATGCAACCCCTATTAGATCTCGATCAAATATTAAAATCCACTACCCATGAAATCCGAAATTTATTTAACAGCGATCGAGTTGCTTTTTATAAATTAAACCCAGATTGGAGTGGTCAATTCATTGCCGATTCCGTGGCTTCAGAATGGACTTCTATCATTGATATAAGAGATCGGAGTTCTGGTTCTTCCGAATTAATCAATGATGAAAGCTGTGCCGTTAAATTCTGGATCGATACTCCAAGTCAATACCCTCATCCTTTGAGACTGATTGGGTTAGATATCCCGCCTTATCCTCACTATCAATACCTATCTATAACAGATATTTATCAAGCAGGGTTTCAAGTTGAGTATCTGAAGTTTCTCGAAAAAATACAAGCTAGATCTTATCTTATTATTCCCTTATTTTCCTCTCAAAAGCTCTGGGGATTATTAGGGATTTATCAAAATAAACATCCTCGTCAATGGCAAGAAGATGAAATTCAAGTAGCCATGTATATTGCCCACCAGATTAGTCTGGGAATTCAACAGTTGCAATTAGTGGATCAAATTCAGACCAAATCGGAAGAACTAAAAATTGCTAAAGATCATGCTGATGCTTCTAATCGAGCGAAAAGCTCTTTCTTAGCAAAAATGAGTCATGAATTCCGGACTCCTCTCAATGCAATTTTAGGATTTGCACAAGTTATGGGACGTGATGGATCGTTATCTTCTATTCAGCAAGAACAACTCAAAATAATTAATCAAAGTGGCGAACATCTCCTTAACTTGATCAATGATGTCCTACAAATGTCTAAAATAGAGTCGGGAAAAATCTCCTTGAATTATACTCATTTTGATTTACTAAAAAGTGTAGAGAAGCTCAAGAATATATTACAGCTTAAAGCTCGTCTTAAAGGGCTAGAACTGAACATAAAAGTTGAAGATAGCGTCTCTCAATATATTTATGGAGACGAAAAGAAATTAGGACAAGTCCTTCTAAATTTGGTAGATAATGGCATTAAATTTACGCACCAAGGTTCAGTTACCCTAGAGGTCATGCTATCGGATACATTAGCAAGCGATCCCAATCAACATAATCTCCGGTTTAGTGTGGCTGATACGGGGATCGGTATTGCTCCTGAAAATATCGAAGTTTTGTTTAAACCGTTTGTCCAAAGTAAGGGATTAACTCTGATTTCTGATTCTGGGCATAACGATCAAGAAGGAACAGGGTTAGGATTAGCGATCAGTCAACACTTTGTTGAATTAATGGGAGGTCAATTAAAGGTAAACTCGACTGTGGGAATAGGGAGTACCTTCTTTTTTGAGATTCCCTTGCAGCTAGGACAAGCTGAATCTATTATTTCTATTCGTCCTCTACAAGCGATCATTGGGTTAGCTCCAGATCAACCGGTTCATCGCATCTTAGTTGTTGATGATGAACAGGATCAGTGCTTATTGATGTTGCATTTATTAAGTCATGTGGGCTTTGAAGTGCGGACTGCCCAAAATGGTAAAGAAGCGATCGCCATTTGGCAAAGTTGGCAACCCCATCTGATCCTCATGGATATGCGGATGCCTGTCCTCAATGGCTTAGATGCGACTCATCAGATTAAGGCGACTATCCAAGGTCAAGCTACGGTGGTGATGGCACTTACCGCTCATGCCTTTCAGGACGATCGAGAACAGGTTTTAGCGGCTGGATGTGATGATTTTATTAGCAAACCCTTTCAGGGAGATATGCTATTAGAGAAAATTGCTCATCATTTAGGCGTTCGGTATCTGTATGAAACCTGTTCCCTAGAGTCAACGGTTGAACCCATGGACACTAAACTGACTTCACCGACGATCGCCTCAATTGGGGATTTACCGTGGCCAACCTTATCATCGGAGAGCTTATGGGCCCTTCATCAACATGCGATTGAAGCCGATCATGAATCTATTCTCGATCTCACCAGTGAAATTCAAGATGTACAAATTTCCCAGTGGTTAATGACACGGGTCAATAACTTTGAGTTTGAACGGATTTGTGAGGCGATCGCTCCCTTTCTCACCTCTAAATAATACCTTCGCCAAAATTAATCTTATTTTAGCTGGGTCTGTTTCTTACGGCGATCGTCCAGAGACACCACCTGCGCTTGACGACTCTCTCTAGCCACTCGTACCAATAACCCCGCAGATAACAGACTGGCAATCATCGAATTTCCCCCATAACTAAACATTGGTAAGGGTAAACCAGTGGTGGGTAAGGCTCCAGTCGCCACTCCAATATTAATCAAGGATTGTCCCACTAGCAGAAAAGTCGCACCGATCGCAATTAAACGATGAAACTTATCCGTACATTTGAGCGCCACCACCAACCCTAGGGTGGCATACACCCCTAGCATCAGTAACAACAGCAGACTGCCGACAAAGCCAAATTCCTCAGCATAGACTGCAAAAATAAAATCCGTGTACTGAATGGGTAAATAGAACCATTTTTGTTGAGAGAGTCCTAACCCACTTCCCCAAAACCCTCCTGAGCCGATCGCCATCAAACTTTGAGTTAATTGATAACCATTCTCCATCGGATCGGCCCAAGGATCTAAAAACGTCATAATCCGCTGCCGTTGATACTCATTCATGCTCAAGCTCAACATCCCCAAACCCAATCCTACTCCCCCAGTTGTCAGCAAGGAGCGATAGGGTAAACCCGAAGCCACGGCGATCGCAAACAACGTCATCCCACAAAACGTCGCCGTACTCAGATTCGGTTGCAGTAAAATCCCCACCAACACAGCCCCAAAAATTGCCAACCATCGCCAGCGAATCGCCGGTTTCAACGACGGCCATAAACCAAACACTTGCGCCCCTTGCAGAACCAAAAATGGCTTAATTAACTCCGATGGTTGTATCGGAAACGCCCCCACAGACAACCAACGAGTGGCCCCATTAATCGTTATTCCCAATCCAGGAATAACCGTCACCCCAATCAATCCCAGAAACAGCAGTAGAAACCATTGGGCAACTCTCATCAACGATTTCAACGGCGTATGAACCATGAAATTAAACCCCACACAGCCCAAAACCGCCCAAGCCATCTGCCGCTTTACATAATAAAACCCATCCCCATAGTAGCTATTCGCCAGAGGATAGGATGCAGAAAACAGAATCACCAACCCAACCGATAACCAAAGGAATGTTAACCACCGCAATAGTCTGGCTTCTATTGCCCATTCCTTCACCGAGGGGTCAATCAAAAGAATTAACTGTTGGAACTTCAAGGACTGTTTTTATAGCGCTTCGTGTTGGGGAACAGAGAACCGGGAAGAGGGAATAGCTTGGGAGTACAGGCACAAATGAAAATTAGACCCGACTCCACAGGTAGAGGAAGCTACTGTATCCACCCAATTCTCCCTGGACTCTAACAAACAACAAAGCAAAAGTAAAGCTTTAACCCTTACTTTTGCTTTGTTAGAAAACTCTTGTGCAGGTTTTGTCAACAGGGAAAACCCTCATCCGGAGCGCAACTGATACAGAATTTAGATCAAACCAGCGTTGGTTCCCACTTTACCCGTAGCTAACTCCACTTTGAGGATTTTGCCACCCATTTTCATAATTCGCTGTTGTTCACGAAACCAATTATCATAAGGAACCAACTTCGTGAAGTAGGTATTTTGGAGTTCTCGTTGCGTCCGAATTCTGCTTAAACTGGGCACACAAGCCGTTACCTTAAACATCCGCATGGGCTAATCTCTCCTAATTGTGATTCAAAAATACAGAAAAAATGGTATTAAAACCTTTTTACTTTACCCTCCAAAGTCTGGGAGTCAAGAGCCAATTCTAGACCATTGCGATCGGCTGGCTATAATCACCGAGACAAACCCTTTCCATAGATTAGGCTTGTAACGGTCTAGGACTTACCCTAGACTTCCCAGACTCCACGTCTGAAGGGAGTTGATAAAGTACCACCTTCAGTTGAAGCACTTAGCCTAGCTTAAGCCAGAGCAGATGTAATCGAAGTAAACGCCCATTTCTTTACCAGCGTCAACACCAACTAAGCTAGCCGTAACATCTTTCATAGATTGGATAGCTTGAACTGTGGAACCAATGGGAACACCCAAGGAGTTGTAGGTTTCTTTCAAACCATTGAGAACCCGCTCATCTAAGATAGAAGGATCTCCAGCCAACATTGCATAGGTGGCATAACGCAGGTAGTAATCCAAATCACGGATACAAGCAGCGTAGCGACGGGTGGTGTACATATTACCACCAGGACGAGTGGTATCAGAGTACAGCAGAGACTTAGCAACTGCTTCTTTTACAATGGTAGAAGCATTAGCACTAATTGCCGTAGCTGCACGAACCCGCAGCTCACCTGTTTGGAAGTAGCCTTTGAGCTTGTCTAGAGCGGAAGTATCAAGGTACTTACCTTGAACGTCAGAAGAATTGATAACAGCAGTAATTGCGTCTTGCATGGTTGTGTTCTTGATGAAGTTACTTAAAATGGTCAGTTGTAGTTAATGCTCAAAACCTGAGCCTTGGCTAAAACTTGGGTGAAGTCTAGGTCAGACCACCTTTGACATAATCGAAGTAAGAACCGGCTTCATTTGCATCTTCACCTGACATCAGGGAAGTTGCGACAGCTTTCATGCAACTAACACTTTCAGCCACTGCATCTATGGAAGTGCCCAGAGATTTGTACATCTCTTTTGCACCAACCAAACCGATTTCTTCGATGGGGGTGACATCACCAGCCACGATTCCATAGGTAATTAGACGCAGGTAGTAGTCCATGTCCCGCAGGCAGGTTGCGGTCATTTCATCGCCATAAGCATTTCCACCAGGAGAAACCACATCCGGGCGTTTTTGGAAGAGTTGGTCACCAGCTTCCTTAACAATGCGCTCGCGGGAGTCAGTGAGGATTTGGGCAATCCGTAAACGTTGCTCACCAGATGTTACAAAAGCTTTGATCCGATCCAGTTCGCCTGGGCTGAGATAACGAGCTTCAGCATCAGCATTCACGATGGACTTCGTGACGATACTCATGTTGTGGAGTCCTCCAAAATAGAAATTGTCACCAATTGGGTCTTATATAGATGGCTTGCGCCAAAGGGTCTGAGTCTAATTGTGTTGCAACTTCGGTTATGAACTTGCTTTTTTTAAGAGACCTTGGCATAGCTCAAGGAAATTAGCTTAAAAACACAGAGTTTGACTCAGCGATCGCCGGACATTAACCTCTGATATAGCTCATTGGTTTTATATCCGTCCGAACTCATTGTCAGGCATGGAGTTCACATCCTAAATCACTTCTTAATATTTTTTAACATTTACCCTCATTTTGACCCCTTCTCTAATCTGGTTAGCATAGGTATTTAAGACCATTCAACTATGCTTCGATCGGTTGTTACAAAGCTTCACGATTTTTCCCATAAACCATAAAGTCCATCAGGGATTGAGCCTTAACTCTTCCCCAATGGACACCCCTCTCACCCTCTAAGGGATGGAGTTCAAATTTCAACCTTGATGGTCGTTAGACCGGTTCAAAGCTAGGAATCACAATCTCCTTACTTTGCTTCGTCAACTGGTTATAAAGTTTCTCCGTATTCGGGAAGTTAGCCGCAGGAAGCGTATTGTACCGACAATAGGGAACCACATCTTCACCAAAGGCTTGTAGATATTCCATACTATTAACCATTGCCCCAATAAAGGCACGAATACCCTCACTAGACAAAATCTGGTTATACTTACGAATCTCCGCTTGATCTAAAGGCGCACGACCTAAGAAATGTTTGGTTCCCAGCTCAATCACCTTCGTATTCGGGAAAGGCGTATAGAACTCCTTGATATACAGATCAGAACAACCTAACCCTTCAATAAACTCCTTGACCGTGATCTCACCATTACCCAAACGACTCTCTAAACTAGAGAACTCATTGCTGACCACAAACGGTGCTACATCGCGCTCAAAGACTTGACGATAAGCGGCACCAATCAAGATCTTCACGGCTGGAACATCTGTCAAATTAGTCAACTTAAAGACCTTACGTTGTTCCCGTTGTTTGCGAACCCCTTGAGTAATCCGCTCTTGTACTTCGATTTCACCTCGTGGTGAAGTGACCGCGCCTAGTTCAATAAAGCGTGGAGTCTCTTCTGGTTTAACCAGTTGACCCATATCTTCACGCAGGGTACCTACCCGCATCGAGCGTAAGGACAACCCGGCTGGAGTCAAATACCGCTCATAAGGAACGGTATCTTCTCCGAAGGACTCAGCATACTCAACGGAATCAATAATTGCATCTACCAGAGCATAAAAACCCTTCTTAGAACACAAATCAAAATACTGATTCATTTCCGGACGGCCATAGGTCGGACGACCCAACAACCGACGGTGGATATACTCAATCGCCTTCACCACATACAGAGAACTCCAGTACAGATTACGGAAAACATCTGACTTAGCCAGCGCTTTTATAAATTCCCGAACTGTAATCTCTCCATTTTCCAGGCGAGTCTCCATCGCCTTCAGGCGTTGACCGTCATAAACATCCCGGCCAAAGACCTGTAAATAACAGGCGCGAATTACCGCTTGAGTGGAAGTTTCCGAGAACTTGATATTAGTTCCCGCTTTTTTACTCACCGTTGCCGGGACTTGATCCAACTTAAAGACCTTCGCCCCTAAACTACCGGGTGCTTTACCCCGTGCTCCTGGAGCTGAAATCTGACTCTCAATCCCTGCGCCTCGATGAATCAACAAACGGCGCGTATCCTTACCAAAGGGTGCAGGACTATTACTGGGATTGCGGGTTTCTTTCGGGAAAATCGCTCCAAACTGAATTTCCAGAGGATCATTCCCAGAACCATACACATGCTGATCCGGTAAGGGACCGTTGTAGGCCGCAAAGGTGGTAATAAATTGGGGTACTTTGCGGAAGGGGGCACTGTACTTAAACAGATCCTGTTGGGGCCCCCAGTTGCGGCACTCTTGGGCTTCTTGTCCTAAACCGCGCAAGTAAGGAACCGTCTCTTCTGCGAAGTAATCGGCGTATTCTTGGGAATCGACTAAAGCACCCACTAAAGTAGGGAGTCCCCCATCAGAAACAATGGAGAAATACTTTTGGAACTCTTCGCGACTCGACAGACCTCGACCGAGAATATGACGGAAGGCTAGTTCTACAACCCGACTATTGACAAACGGTTCATAGAACTGCTGGCGATAGAGAGGACTCAGACATAAACGACGTACAAACTCCTTCATGGAGATATCGCCATTTTTCACCTGAGATTCTAGATAAGAAATGGATTGGGAATAGGCACGAGTAATATCTCGTTCAAAGATTTGCCGATAGGCTGCCTTGACCACTTCCTGTTTTTCGGAAGAGGACAAGCCGGGCTTCATGACAAATTTTTGCCGATTCTCAGACGCATTGAAATAGATTTGAGGGAGTGTGAGTCCTTGTTGATCTAAGGTCTGGCGTTGACGGATTTTGTTTGACGGTGTGGAAGCTTTGAATTCCGCAATCACTACGTCAAAGTATTGTCCAACGATATCACTGGCTTCTGCGTCATTTTTAACATATGCTAAAGCGCCAGCTCGCATTTCCTGTAGGGCTACGAGGGTTGCAGCCGTAGAACAAGCGCCTTCAATAATTTCTCTGAGTCCTCGGACATTGACGGAGAGAATATTGGGGTCTCCAGCAACGATTGCATAAGTGATATAACGCAGGAACCAACTTAAATCCCGTAGGGATTTGGTCATATTTGCCGGCCCATAACGGGAAACGTTAATGGGACGGAATCCTGGAGGGACGGGGCCGGCGCTGGCACCGCTAAATAAAGACCCAAATCCAGAAAAGAGTCCACCACCGGATTTGCTTTCTACAAAGGTTTCTGTGCCTTGCGTGCGTTGACCTGCTCCAACGAGCATGGGTTCGGGATCGGCAGGCTTTTCCAGGAAAGCCATGGGAGAGCCACCGGTAAAGATCCGATTGGCTGCTCGTGAAACAATCAGTTCAGAATTTTTGGTGAGGACTTCGGCGATCGCCAACCGTTTGAGACCCGACTCGAAATAGGTTGAAAGTTCACCGAGTTCAGTCCGTCCTAAGAAACGGTCTTGCTGTTCAGCAACAGAAATTGTTGAAACAGCTACCGTTTGATACAGTTGCGGACGAGCAACGGAGCTTCCACCACTTGCCTTGATAGTCATGCGCTCTTCTTCGCTCCCTTTGGATGTTTACAGCAATTGCATTAATGCGTTAAACAGCTTTTGGCTATCCATGGCCAGTCCATTGGACCGATCCTTGAATAGCTATTGGTGTTTGATCTTAAGAGTAGTCTGGGTTGACTCCCCTTGTTTATTAAAAAGCGTAACGATTCACCATCATAGGCGATCCCAGTCCCCTGACTGAGAAAAAAGATAAGTTTTGTTACGTTATCAACAACTTCTAACAGCTCTAGGAGTCATCTAATCCTCTCTCACCCCGCTCTAGCCGCTCTTATCCCCCCCCCTGATGAGCAAAAATTCTCATTATCCCTGTGGCCCAAATATTGGATAATCAGATCTGGCAGAAATCACACGCTCCTCACTATGTCCGAAGCTCAAGCTATTAGTAACGCCGTCGCGAAACTGTACGATACCTATCCCTTTCCTCCAGAACCCTTCCTTGATGAACCTCCTCCGGGATACAACTGGCGCTGGAATTGGCTGACGGCTTACCAGTTCTGTACGGGACGAAAACCCCCTCGCCAAGATATCCGTATTCTGGATGCTGGATGTGGCACAGGTGTGGGTACAGAATATTTGGTTCATCTTAATCCCCAAGCCTCTGTAGTGGGCATTGATTTGAGTGCTGGAGCGATCGCCGTGGCTCAGGAGCGTTGCCAGCGATCGGGGGCTGACCGAGTGGAATTTCATCACCTCAGTTTGTACGATGTGGCCCAATTACCGGGACAGTTTCAGCTCATCAACTGTGTGGGAGTCTTACACCACCTCCCCGATCCCATTCGTGGCATTCAATCCCTAGCTTGTAAGTTAGCGCCTGGGGGAATTCTCCATATTTTTGTTTACGCCCACTTGGGACGATTTGAAATTCAACTGATGCAACAGGCGATCGCTCTGCTGCAAGGAGAACATCGTGGAGATTACCAGGATGGCGTAAAAATTGGCCGCGATCTGTTTTCCGTATTACCAGAAGATAACCGCATCGTGCGGGAAGACAAACGGCGCTGGGCCTTGGAAAATCATCAAGATGAATGTTTTGCCGATATGTACGTTCATCCCCAAGAAATTGATTACACCATCGATACTCTGTTTGAATTAATCGATGCTTCCGGATTAGCCTTTGTCGGCTTTTCCAATCCCCAGTATTGGACGATTGAACGCCTGCTTGGGCAAGCACCCAAGCTGATGAAACGGGTAGAAAATCTAAGCGAACGCCAACGCTATCGCTTGATTGAACTGCTTGATCCAGAACTGACCCACTACGAATTCTTCCTTGCTCGTCCTCCCCTAGATCGCACCGACTGGTCTGCCGATCAAAGTCTGGCCGCAGCGATTCCTGAACCCAATCCTTGTCTCCATGGATGGCCCTCCCGAAGCCTTCTCAACCCGGACTATCAACCCGTTACCCTATCCGAGGAACAATTCCAACTGCTTCAAGCCTGTAATGGGCAACAAACCGTTGCGCAGATTCTGGGCGAAACCTCACACAACCTAGAGCAGATGCGATTTCTTCTAGAGCAAAACTTGATTCTTTTAACGCCCCCAATATCGGGAGATAACCCCACAAATCTTTGAGGATAATTCCCTATTTCCTCATGCCCTCAAAGGATTAACACTTTCTTCAGAAACTGATCCCTCTCCGTGATATGATTTCCAGGGAGTCTACGAACAGACCTCTCAGGGTCACCTGAAAGAACGTTTGGCTAGATCCTCTGTGGCTCTCCTGACGGAGAAAACTCCACAGAATCCTTTTCCCGCAAAGGAATATCCCTTTTTACGCGGTGATGGGAAAACGCAGACCAACAACTCAGGTTAACCAGTCGAAGTGAACACCTCCGACGAATCTCCAAACACGGAAACGCTAACAGCAGAAGACCTGCCCCAAACCCCTCTCCCCAGTGCCTCACCGGGCGCAATGGAAGAGTATTATCAACTGCAAACTCAATTGTATGGTTGGACATTGGGAATGACAGGAGTTGCCTTTGTGTCTGTCTGGTTCTTTTATTCCCTGGGGACCGCCCTCAGTTATCTGATCGGCTCCTGTGCGGGGATAGTTTACCTCAGACTGTTGGCTAAAAACGTAGAAGGACTCGGACGAGCAAAGCAACGTCTTGGCAATACCGGTTTAGCCATTTTCATTGGCGTGATGATTGTCGCCTTCCAATGGAAACAGCTAGAAATCGTGCCCATTTTTTTGGGATTTTTAACCTACAAAGCTGCGATCATCGCTTATGTTCTCAGGACCACCTTAACTCCATAATCAGCGAGCGATCGCCCCATGGATAATCGGTAAAATCCTGTAAAAAGGCAAGCCACTTCGATCGGTACCCTAACTCTGAACCCTCTTTAATAATGGATATGCTTAACTTCCTGGACGCTTATCATAGCCTCCCGTTCGCCGAGCTTGAAGTCGGTAAGCATCTCTATTGGGAAATCGGTAATCTCAAAATTCATGGGCAAGTCATGATCACCTCCTGGTTTGTGATTGGACTGCTTGTGATTGCCTCAATCGCCGCCACTCGAAACGTCCAAAGAGTACCCAGCGGAATGCAAAACTTCATGGAGTACGCTTTGGAATTTATTCGAGACCTGGCCAAAAATGCCATGGGTGAAAAAGAATATCGACCCTGGGTTCCCTTCGTCGGTACTTTATTTTTGTTCATCTTTGTGTCAAATTGGTCAGGGGCCTTAGTTCCCTGGAAAATCATCCATTTGCCAGAAGGTGAACTAGCTGCGCCAACCAGCGATATCAATACCACGGTCGCCCTAGCTCTTTTGACCTCCCTAGCGTATTTTTACGCCGGTCTCAAAAAGCTGGGCTTAGGATACTTTGCTCACTACGTTGAGCCAGTGCCCTTCATGCTCCCCTTCAAGGTAATTGAAGACTTCACTAAGCCTCTATCCCTGAGCTTCCGTCTATTTGGTAACATTCTGGCTGATGAACTGGTGGTTGGGGTGTTAGTATTACTGGTTCCCTTGTTTATTCCCTTACCTGTGATGGCATTGGGAATATTCTTAAGTGCCATTCAAGCCCTCATCTTTGCTACCTTGGCAGCCACCTACATTGGGGAAGCTCTAGAAGATCCCCATCATGGCGAAGAAGAACATAGTTAGCCGTCAAGGGACAAGGCTCATCCCCATCCCAACAGAGAGAGAAGCTCACTCTGCCGGTCTTCGGTCTCAAGCCGAAAGAAAAAATCCTATCAAGTGTACTCAATTTAAAAAAGGAGATTGAACCCATCATGGATTCACTAATTGCTGCTGCTTCCGTTATTGCTGCTGCCCTTGCTGTTGGTTTAGCTGCTATCGGCCCTGGAATTGGACAAGGAAACGCTGCTGGTCAAGCCGTAGAAGGTATTGCCCGTCAACCCGAAGCTGAAGGAAAAATCCGAGGCACTCTCCTGCTGAGTTTGGCATTCATGGAAGCGCTAACCATCTACGGTCTGGTTGTTGCCCTCGTACTCTTGTTTGCTAACCCCTTCTCGTAAGCGATCGCGCTGACGAACAGTAGAGATAGGAACGCTTTCTATCTCTACCCTAATCTAACGAAAGCCAATCGCCGAGATTGTCAGTTCCGTTACAGATTAGACCAAACTCCCTAGAAACTCTAGGGAAACCCTGCTCTGTTAACCAAGAACAGGATAATTGTAAAACCAGAGCAAATCGTTAAAAACTGGGGACGATCGCCAATGATCGATGGGACAATACTTCTTGCAGTAGAAGCAGCGGCTGAGGAAGCAGGAGGTCTTTTTGACCTAGATGCCACTTTACCTGTAATGGCTATCCAATTCCTTATCTTAGCAGCTCTACTGAATCAGATTTTTTATAAGCCTCTCGGCAGTGCTATAGATGAACGGAGCGACTATATCCGTTCTAATTTAACCGAAGCTCGCGAACGTTTAGCCAAAGCTGAACAGCTCGCGAATCAGTATGAAGAAGAACTCGCAGGCGCTCGTAAACACTCACAATCTGTGATTGCTCAAGCTCAAGCTGAAGCCGATAAAATTGCAGCTCAGAACATGGCTCAGGCCCAGCGAGAAGCTCAAGCCAAACGCGAACGAGCCACGCAAGAAATTGATCGACAAAAACAGGAAACCCTAGGCGTTTTAGAAGGACAGGTAGACCAACTCAGTCGCCAAATCCTCGATAAACTGCTCAAAACCTGTTGATCTCCTCCTGATTGGGAGGATCTTGCTGGTTAACCTTCGATACCCACATAACATTTCGGACTTCGTTTGTGTCCCAATCCTGGGTCGGAAACGAGGAAAACCTGTAGAAAAACTGCGCTCAAATGGACTTTCCTAGCATGGGTAATTTGTGGTTGCTGGCAACAGAAGCAACAAAAGGTGGATTCGGACTCAATTTTGATGTACTTGAGACGAACCTCATTAACCTCGGTATTATTATCGGAGTGCTGGTGTACTTCGGTCGCTCGGCAGTGGGTAAGACCCTAGCCGACCGGCGCGAAGCCATTGAAAACGCCATTAAAGATGCCGAAGAGCGACAACAAAAAGCGGCATCTGCGCTCAAAGAACAAGAACAAAATCTCGCTCAGGCTCAAGCTCAAGCGGAAAAAATCCGTCAACAGGCGGTAGAGCGAGCCGCATCGGTAAAAGCCACCATCTTGGCTAAATCGGATGAAGACATCCAAAGATTACAAGAAACAGCCGCCCAAGATCTAGAAGCTGAACAAACTCGAGTGATTGCTGAACTTAGGAAACGGGTGGTTGCTTTAGCGATGCAACGGGTGGAATCCCAAATTAGAGATGAATTAAATGACGATCTTCAGCATCAACTGATCGATCGCAGCATTGCTAGGGTAGGAGGAAACTAATGGCAAATAGTTCCATGATCGGTTCGATTGTAGAACCCTATGCCCAAGCGCTAATGTCCATCGCCCAAAATCATGACCTGACTGATAAGTTTGGTGATGATGTGCGTCTAATCTTAGAAATGTGGGAGAGCAGCGAACAACTCCGCTCGTTTTTAGGTAATCCTTTAGTGAACCCCGATGCGAAAAAAGGGGTTCTCAGACAAATTACACAAGAGGGAACGGATGCTTATGTTCAACGGTTCCTCTTCCTACTGGTTGATCGCGGACGCATCCAATTTTTAGATGGCGTTTGCCAAACCTACCTGGCCCTATTGCGGAAACTGAATCAAACCGTGTTGGCCCAGGTGACCTCAGCCGTAGAACTGAGGGACGAAGAACGCACAGCGATCGCCGAACGCACTCAAGCGATGACCAACGCTAGGCATGTAGAAATCGAAACTCGTATCGATCCAGACCTCATTGGTGGCGTAATCATCCAAGTGGGATCTCAAGTGATTGATGCCAGTCTGCGAGGCCAACTGCGGCGCATTGGTTTAGCTCTGGCCTAGGGTCTCCTCCCTGGAGACTTGAGCGTCCTAAAGCTCAAAATCTGAAGTACACACAGCACCTCTTATATCCCAAAATAGACGCATATGGTAGCTATCAGACCAGACGAAATTAGCAGTATTATCCAACAACAAATTGAACAGTACGACCAAGATGTAAAAGTCTCTGAAGTCGGTACAGTTCTTCAAGTGGGTGATGGTATTGCGCGGATTTATGGCTTAGACAACGCCATGGCCGCAGAACTTGTAGAATTTGAAGACGGAACCGTTGGTATTGTCCTCAACCTGGAAGAGGACAATGTAGGGGCGGTATTGATGGGTGATGGAACCAATATCCAAGAAGGTAGTTCCGTTCGTGCTACCGGCCGGATCGCCCAAGTCCCCGTCGGTGATGCCATGATTGGCCGGGTGGTGAATCCCCTGGGTGAAGCTATCGATGGGAAAGGCGACATCAATACTAGCGAAAGTCGGTTGATTGAATCTCCCGCTCCTGGAATTATTGCCCGTCAATCGGTTTGCGAACCCCTGCAAACCGGGATTACCGCAATTGATGCGATGATTCCCGTCGGTCGCGGCCAACGGGAGCTGATTATTGGCGATCGCCAAACCGGAAAAACAACCGTTGCTATTGATACGATTATCAATCAGAAGTCCGAGGATGTAGTCTGTGTTTATGTGGCGATCGGTCAAAAAGCTTCTACGGTAGCTCAAGTCGTTGCTACCCTGGAAGAAAAGGGAGCCATGGACTACACGATCGTGGTTGCCGCTAACGCCAGTGACCCCGCCACCCTACAATATATTGCTCCCTATACTGGAGCCAGTATGGCGGAATACTTCATGTACAAAGGCAAACATACTCTCGTAATCTACGATGACTTGAGTAAGCAAGCCCAAGCCTACCGTCAAATGTCCCTGCTCTTGCGTCGTCCTCCCGGTCGTGAAGCCTATCCTGGGGATGTCTTCTATCTCCACTCCCGTCTGCTCGAGCGGGCGGCTAAACTCAATAGCGAGCTGGGTAGCGGTAGTATGACGGCTCTACCGATTATTGAAACCCAAGCTGGGGACGTTTCGGCTTACATTCCGACCAACGTAATTTCGATTACCGATGGTCAAATCTTCTTATCGGCTGACCTATTCAACTCTGGCTTACGTCCAGCAATTAACGCCGGTATCTCCGTATCCCGTGTGGGATCGGCAGCTCAAACCAAAGCGATGAAAAAAGTGGCTGGGAAGCTGAAACTGGAATTGGCTCAGTATGATGACCTGCGAGCTTTTGCACAGTTTGCGTCTGACTTAGATAAGGCAACCCAAGACCAATTGGCACGGGGACAGCGCCTGCAAGAGTTACTCAAACAGCCCCAAAATTCACCGTTGAGTGTACCGGAACAGGTGGCTAGTGTATATGCAGGATTAAATGGATATCTTGATGATATTGCGGTAGAAAAAGTCGCAACGTTTGCCCAAGGATTGCGGGATTATTTGAAATCCAGCAAACCCAAGTTTGGCGAAGTGATTCAGAGTGAGAAGAAACTCACCGATGAAGCAGAAGGCTTGTTAAAAGAAGCGATCGCTGAATATAAGCAAACCTTCTTGGTGTCTGCCTAGTCTTCAGATAGTGGATAGTCGATCCCTATCCACTATTCCCTGTCCCTATCTCCTTGTCTTTCCTATGCCAAATCTTAAAGCGATCCGCGATCGCATCAAATCCGTTAAAAATACTCGCAAAATTACGGAAGCTATGCGTTTGGTGGCCGCAGCAAAAGTGCGTCGCGCCCAAGAACAAGTGTTAGCCACCCGTCCTTTTGCTGACCGTTTGGCTCAAGTTCTGTATCGTCTGCAAAGTCGTCTTCAGTTTGAAGATGTTGACCTCGAACTACTCAAAAATCGGGATGTAAAAACCGTTGGGTTAATTGTCTTTTCCGGCGATCGCGGTCTCTGTGGCGCATACAATGGTAACGTCATCCGTCGCGCTGAAATGCGAGCCAAAGAACTCGAACAAGAAGGCCTCAAATATGAATATGCCCTCTTAGGTCGCAAAGCTGGTCAATACTTCCAACGTCGGAATGTCCCCATTGCCACCACCCGCACAGATCTAGGACAAATACCAAGCGCTGAAGAAGCAGACGAAATTGTTGATACCATTCTCGGATGGTTCATCTCTGGTAAAGTAGACCGGGTAGAACTGATCTATACCAAATTCGTCTCCCTAATTAGCTCCAGACCCGTTATTCAAACCCTACTCCCCTTAACTCCCCAAGGGTTAGAAGTGGTTGATGATGAAGTCTTTCGCCTAACCACATCCAATGGTAGCTTCAATGTGGCTAGAGAAAAAGTGACTTCTTCTTCGTCTGAAGCGACTTTCCCCAGAGATATGATCTTTGAGCAAGATCCCGTGCAAATTCTGGAAGCTCTCCTACCCCTATTCATTAAAAACCAATTCCTACGCGCCCTGCAAGAATCAGCCGCTAGTGAATTAGCTGCTCGGATGACAGCGATGAGTAGTGCTTCGGATAACGCCAGTCAAATGATTAACACGCTTACCCTGTCCTATAACAAGGCTCGGCAAGCCGCCATTACCCAAGAACTCCTAGAAGTCGTCGGTGGAGCCGAAGCTCTCAACTAGGTTGAGCGCTACGCGCTAGTAATGGATAATTCGGTATATTTGTCAATCGGTGCGGCCTAATGGTATATAGGCTGTGCCGATATTTTTATGTCTTTAAGGATAAGGTAAGGTATATCGCTCTTCTGTTCTTCTGTCACTTTCGGAGATCGCGATCGCTGTATCCCCCTATAGCGAGAGACATTTGCAGATCTGATATCAAATCCAAAAGAGAATGCTACATATCAATCTACAATCCTAGTAGGGGCGAGC
>NZ_JAQMUE010000005.1 GCF_028330985.1 Roseofilum reptotaenium CS-1145
GAACATTTACATTTTTGGTGGTCTCTACCCGACCACTTTACCTCTTTTAGCGTTCGCCAGCTTTCAGTTGATCTTTTCAGCAAAATACCACCGAAAAAGGTCGCCATAGCGACCTTTGAGCTACCTTGTCACCCCTTGAGGAAATCCGGTCGTGATGTAGTCGAACTCATGCAAAAGCTGGCTATCGAGCAGAAGTGTACAATTTTACTCGTTACCCACGACAATCGTATTCTCGACATTGCCGACCGCATTATTTATATGGAAGATGGCTATCTCACCGACCTCCCCGAAGATCCTGCGACAGATCGCGATCGATAGTTCTGACCAATCGGTTCTAAGCACTACATTGGAGTAATTGCTGAGACCCTTGAGAATGAATAGTCCCCCGATCTAATCTCTGAATGGGTTCCCACTGACAAATTTGTTGGAAAATAGTTTGGTATCCTAACACATTCGGATGTAGTCCATCGGGGCCAAGCCGCTCTTGTTGCCAATTGAGGGAATGTTGCGTCCAGAGATCGAACAAATCTAAATAGGGAATTTGGCGCTGTTCGCAAGCTTGGCGCGTAGCCTCCTTGTAGCGATATTGTTGTTCGTGGTTATAGTACAAACAGTCTAAAAAGGGCATTTTGGATTCATCAACCGGAATCATGCCCACATAGAGAACGGGACAGAGTTCTTTGGATTGATCCAATAAGTAACTTAATTCTGCTTGAAACTTATTAAAATCTGTATAGTTGCGTCCGTGGGGACGAGACACACAAGCGGAATCATTCAATCCTACGGATAAGATTAACAGATCGGGAAGTCGATTACGCAACTCTCCCCGACGACAAAACTCGCATTCTAACCGTTGGACGACTTGTGGGGTGCGATCACCTCTTACACCCAAATTATAAACCACATGGCCCGCAGTCTCTGGAGCCATCCACGAGCGGCGCAGGCGTTCTACCCAACCCCCACCTTCGAGATCTCCAAACCCGTACACCAGACTATCTCCAAAGGCAATAATTTTGAGTGCAGAACCCTTAGAATTGTTCTGAGTTGAACCCGGGGAAACTGATGCAGTAGGACAATAGTGCATAGAGAGAATACTCAAACTAAGGTGTACAGCCGTATGGCAGTGAATGAGTTGGTTAGGATAGTCGGGTATGGTTTGAGGCAAAAGGCCATAGAAAATGCCTTACCTATCCTTCCACTGCTATATCATCATGAGTCACTCACCGGCTGACCGGTGTGTTCGCCTCAATATAGTTGTACACCGTAACAGAAAATTAACAAAGTCATCCAAGGCGATCACCTCAATCATTTAATCCAATTATCTGGCAGCCCTGACCTTTGATGCCCTCTCATGTGTGGATCTGATTAAACAGTGATCGCCTTTCGTATTAAATATTGTCAGTTTTGTTAACCTGATTTTTGGGTTGATTGCCTATTGCCCTTAAACCCAGGAGCCTAGAGTTCACTTGGAATAAGCTTTACTACCTTCTGCTTAACCTGAGTTCCGGTTAATTAATTATTAGTAATGAAGTAAATCTGGCTATCGCCTATTACTTGTTACCATTGCCAGGTGCTATTGGGGTTGGGTTAACCAACCCCAACATCACTCTTACCATTTGAGTAAGTTAAACTGCTCCATATCCACCGTATTGCGGTTACGGTAAATCGATAGCACGATCGCCAAGCCTACTGCTGCTTCGGCTGCGGCTACGGTAATCACAAATACCGTAAACACTTGGCCGCGAATGCCTTGGGGATCTAAGAAATTAGAAAACGCCATCAAATTTAAGTTAACTGCATTGAGCAATAACTCAATCGACATGAGCACTCGTACCGCATTTCGGCTCGTAATCAAGCCATAAATACCGATACAAAATAGGGCGGCTGCAATGAGCAAAAAATATTCAAGTTGTAAAACCATTGTGTTTCCACTTCTCCCAATCAATGAACTAGCTCTGTTCGCCTTTAAGATTCCGTTTCTTTACTCGATGAGACCAATTCTCTAGGTCGTTCCGGCAATTGTAAAATATCGGAAATCTCTCTACCTTGGGGACGTTGGTCAGGAATTTCTTCCCGACGGGCGAGAATAATTGCCCCCACTAAAGCCATCAATAAGAGGACAGAAGCCAACTCAAATGGCAGGAGAAAATCACTAAAGAAATGCAAACCGATCAGCACTGTTGCGCTATCCCCGGCGATCGCCTCTGTGGAGAGTTGCCAGGGCGTTTGCAGAACCATCATACCCAAGAGGGCAAACAACCCCCCACACACGGCAGCCGTTGCACCCTTGCGAATCCACCCCCGAACCAGGGGTTGATAGTCTTCCTGTTTATTCACCAACATAATGGCAAACAGGATGAGGACATTAATTGCGCCCACATAGATCAAGGTTTGAGCGGCTGCCACAAACCCCGCATTGAGTAACAGATACAGCCCAGCCATACTGATCAACACTCCAGCCAACAAAAAGGCAGAGTGGACAATATTCTTCAGTAAGACTACGCCGAGGGCTGCGGCGATCGCCATAATCGCCAACAGCCCAAATGAGACCAATTGAACCCCTTCAGCTAAATTCACGTTCTTTAATCCTTGTTTGGTGTTTCCGATTTTTCCAGAATTTCCTCTGGCCGCAGTCCCGCCCCTCGTGACCTATGGGATACGGTATGAGGGTCAATGACTCCCTTGGGCAGATAAGCAAATTCACGCATCGGTTGAACCATGGGGTCATTGGTGACTTTATAAGGAATGCGGCCCATCGCCACATTATCATAGTTCAACTCGTGGCGATCGTAGGCCGCCAACTCATACTCTTCCGTCGCAGACAAACAATTCGTCGGACAATATTCAATGCAATTGGCGCAGAAAATACAAACTCCGAAATCGATACTGTAGTGTTTCAGTTGTTTTTTCTTCGTTTCCTTATTCATCTCCCAATCGACCACCGGGAGATTAATCGGACAAACCCGCACGCAAACTTCACAGGAAATACACTTATCAAACTCAAAGTGAATCCGTCCCCGATACCGTTCCGAAGGAATCAGTTTTTCATAGGGATATTGCACGGTAATGGGACGACGTTGCATATGATCAAATGTCACCGAGAGGCCTTGACCAATATATTTCGCTGCTTCTACCGTCCCTTTCGCGTAATCACCGACTTGTTTTAAGAACTTCAACATGATGGATTAACCACTCGTAACGACACAAAACAGGTCACTCTCAACTATCCGCCAAAGGCAAAGGGAAAGACTAACTTTAAGGCTGCTGTCAATAGAAGATTGACTAAAGAAACCGGTAGGAGGAATTTCCATCCTAAATCTAAGAGTTGGTCAATCCGTACACGGGGCAAAGTCCACCGACACAGAACAGCAATGAAGACCAGTAAATAGGTTTTGAAGATCACCATCGCGATCCCTAAACTCGCCATCAGCACTTGTAACCAGGCAGTCGTTTCGGGTATTCCCAACCACTGGGCGACTTGCTCAATAGGAATAATAAACTCCCATCCCCCTAAGTATAGAACAGCAACCAGAAGACCAGAAAGTACTAAGTTTACATACGAACCCAGGTAAAACAGGGCAAATTTCATGCCTGCGTATTCTGTTTGATATCCAGCCACTAATTCTTCTTCTGCTTCCGGTAAATCGAAGGGTAGGCGTTCGCATTCAGCTAAAGCAGCGATCCAAAAAATGATAAATCCTACCGGTTGCCGCCAGACATTCCAGCCGAGAATCCCATAACCCGATTGTTGATCCACAATATCGATGGTACTGAGGCTATTGGACATCATGACAATCGCCAGTACACAAAAGGCTAAGGGAATCTCATAGCTAATCGATTGCGCGGCTGCCCGTAATCCTCCCAACAGGGAATACTTGTTATTGGAGGCATACCCTGACATTAACAAGCCAATGGGGGCAACACTGGAAAGGGCAATCCACAAAAATATCCCAATTCCCACATTGGAGATCATTAAGTTTTCTCCAAAAGGCACAATTAGAAAGGACAAAAAGACCGGGATCACCACCAGCGCTGGCCCCAGGGTAAACAAAATTGGATCGGCCTTATCGGGAATAATATCCTGTTTCAACAGCAGTTTCAGACCATCAGCAACTGGGACTAAGACCCCAAACGGACCCATATATTCGGGCCCAATACGCTGTTGTACGGCAGCCGATACCTTTCTTTCTAACCAGGTGGTGACTAATACACCCACCGTTGCACCCACCAGAACCACTAACATCGGTAGGGGAATCCACAGGGCTTTTGCTGCTCCCTGAGGGAGACCGAAGTTAGTCAGTAATTCGATAAAACTTCTTTGTAAGTCAATTCCTAAATTCATCTTTCCTCGCGATTCCAGTGAAAGGAAGGATTACTTCCTTTATGGATTTTAGAGTTTATTGAGGTTTTTTTGGGTCTGATCTGCTAATTAGACCTATCAACATGCTTCCCATTTGACCATAAATAGTCCCATGGGGGAATGGCATGGGACGGATCGCCTCTTCAACTGTGATTTGTATTTAAGCTAAAAGTAGGCAATTAAAGGAGATATATTGATGAGTACAGAGCGCTGGGATGATGAGCGGTTAGACCGTTTAGCTGATCTGATCGAAAGCAATAGTCGTATGATGGCAGCTTTAACCCAGGTCTCAGCAGAAGCTAGGGAAGAGCGGCAACAGTTATTTGAAAAAGTCCAGAGCCACGATCGCATTCTTGAAAGTAACGCGAGGGCCGCCGAGAGGCAAGAGCGCCTGATTGAAAGTAATGCTCGTGTGATTCAAGCTTTAGCCAATGCTGTAGCAGAAGCAGGGGAGGAACGGCGACAGTTATTTCAGAGAATGGATCAACGACAAGAAGAGATTCGGAGACTCCAAGAAGAGACTCGCGGACTGCAAACAGAGAATCGTCGTATCTTGGATATCCTACTCAATCAACAGAATCTCGAAGATGATGCTACGGATGACTGAAAATCGCACCTATTGATTACGAACTCAAGTCACCTAGAGCATCTTGAATCGCTTGTTTTTGCTCCACATCATATCCCCAGCGCTCCAGAAAACTTTGATACTCTCCTGTTCCAGTTTGGGCAGTTTCACAGAGCTGTTTGGCTCTGGTTTTAACTTCGGGAAGTTGGAGTTGAGCGATCAGATGGGTCGTACGCTCTTTGACTTGTTGGGAATTGCCTGCCATCTCCAGGTCTTGATTGCGTGTATGGGTAATCGCCATGGCAGTAGACATCGCTACATTTTTGACCAGCAATTCACTGACGATTTCTGGAGAGGTCTGTAATCCTTCAATTACGCCAGAAGTGGGGCGATCGCTCACCGATCGTTTGTCGGTTAGATAGGTGACAAAAAATCCTCTGGCTCCGTTTTCCGTCTTCACTAACTCATTGATGGTGGTTTGAATGACATCTTCGCTTAATTCTTCCTTTTCCAGGAGGTCAAGAAACGCTTGAGTGACGGCGATCGCCTGTTCAAAGCTGACATTTTCTGGCACAGTTAAGGAGGGATAAGACATAATCTCAAGTTTAATCGCGATCGTTGACCTTTCGGTATCGGAAATTCTAAATATTGTTATTTTACTCTGCCGTTTGTCACTTGCCTGTTGTCTTTTCGCATTTACTCCCCAATTATGGCCATTGAGTCTTCCTACCAATCCTCTCCCGATCCCAAAAAACGGCGAATGCGTTCAGGTCGCAAAAACTACCAAGCCCAGCGCCAAGAACCGGAGATTGATGAATCCCTATTACAACCTGAAGCGAACTTAGAGGAAACGGACAAACAGGAAGAAAAGTTACGTCCCCACCGATTAGCCGATTATGTGGGACAAAAAGACCTGAAAAGTGTATTGGAAATTGCGATTCAAGCGGCGAAAGCGAGAAAAGAACCGCTAGATCATTTATTACTCTATGGTCCACCAGGATTGGGCAAAACCACGATGTCCTTAATTTTAGCAGCCGAGATGGGCGTAACCTGCAAAATTAGTGCTGCCCCAGCTTTAGAGCGTCCCCGCGATATTGTCGGCTTATTGGTGAGTTTGCAAGCTGGAGATATCCTGTTTTTGGATGAAATTCACCGTCTTTCTAGGGTAGCGGAAGAATTACTATATCCAGCGATGGAGGATTTTCGCTTAGATGTTACCGTTGGTAAAGGGAAAACGGCGAAAACACGCAGCATTCCCCTGAAACCGTTTACTCTGGTAGGGGCAACCACGCGAGTGGGGGCGTTAACCTCTCCGTTGCGCGATCGCTTTGGATTACTGCAAAGATTGCGCTTTTATGAATTAGACGAATTAAGCATAATTGTTGAACGGGCGGCTAAAGTTTTAAGCACAGAAATCACGCCCGAAGGAGCGACGGAAATCGCTCGGCGATCGCGCGGCACTCCCCGCATTGCCAACCGTCTTTTACGCAGAGTCCGGGACTATGCCCAAGTCAAACAACTGGGTACAATTTCTGAAGAAATAGCGGCTGAAGCCATGGAACTCTATGATGTCGATCCTTGCGGTTTAGATTGGACAGATCGACTGATTTTAAGTGCCATGATTGAGAATTTTAGCGGGGGGCCCGTAGGTTTGGAAACTCTAGCTGCTGCGACAGGAGAAGATGCCCAAACCATTGAAGAAGTGTATGAACCTTATCTCCTGCAAATAGGTTTTTTGCAGCGCACCTCTCGCGGTAGAATCGCCTTACCTGCGGCTTGGAAGCACTTGGGATATACTCATCCGGATGAACCGTATTAAGCACTTTGCTCTAGTAGTGGGCACTAGCCAATGGGACAAGAGAGTTGATTTTCCATCCAGGCGATCGCTAAGTTTTCATCAACCGGTTTAGAAAAGAAATAGCCTTGAAAATACTGACATCCTAATTCTTTGAGTTTTTCAAAATCTTCTTCTGTCTCTACTCCTTCAGCGATGACATCCAAGCCTACGTCAGAGGCAATGAGTAAGATCGCTTTAATTAAATTCCACTGTTTCTCTTTAAGGAAAAATCGGTCTATTTTTAGACCATTTACCGCCAAATTTTTGAGGCGACTCAAAGAAGAATAACCGGTACCAAAATCATCAATATCAAACTCAAATCCAAAATCCCTCAATTCTTGAATGGTATTGGTCGCCACCTCCAGATTTTCCATTAACATGGTTTCCGTGATTTCTAAACGAATTTCATGGGGACTAATGTGTAACTCTTGAATTAAGGATTTTAACTGTTGTGAAAACTGAGGATGAAGCAACTGGAGAGGGGACAAATTCAAATTCATGAGTAATGAATAATCTGAGGGCAGTTTATGCTTCCATCTCTTAAGCTGACTGCAAGATTGACGAATCACCCACTGGCCAATATCATGAATCAGACCCGTCTCTTCAGCCACTGGAATAAACGTAGCGGGTGAAATCAAACCTTTCCCCCCATGATGCCAACGAATTAAGGCCTCAAAGGCCATTACTTTTCTAGGAGATAAAGAGACAATTGGCTGATAAACGAGGCTTAACTCTTGTTTATCAATTGCTTGCTTGAGATCGAGTTCTAATTGAATTTTTTCTAGATCTTCTTTCTTAAACAGGGTTAGGGGAAGGGTGGGTTGCTGTTCAATGGTTTGAGCCAAGCGCTCCAACCGACCAATATTTTTAATGGCCATGGACAACATATACTTGCCTTCTGCTGATTCTGGGGTAACATGGCCACTTTGCATCAGCCGAACCACACCTCGAATGGAGGTTAGAGGTGTGCGAAGTTCGTGACTCAGGAGCATAATTGCTTCATCCATCGAGAGTTCAGGGTGGAAATCCGGGGGAGTGGATTGAAGATGTTCTTTATCCATAATCGCGATCGCCCCAATGAGTTAGTCGTTTAGTCATGATCACCTTTACCTTAGAGAGGAAATATGAAATTCTTGTGAAAGAATCAGCAATCCTTCGAGCCTTGCGAAGCCCCAAATTGCAATCAATTTTACTTAAATTAGACTCAGTGATAAACGCACCAATCTGAATCATTCCTCTGTTTGGAAATTTAGAGCTTCCTCGATTTGATTCGGTAATTCCAGTGGATCAAAAGGCTTGATCAATACCCCAATACCTCCGGATGCAGCGGCTTCACGACGAGTCATTTGAACTTGAGCAGTCAACCAAATCACGGGAATATGCTTAGTTTTAGGATTTGCTTTTAAGAGCTTTAGAGTTTCTTTACCGTCAATCTCAGGCATCATTACATCCAAGAGAATCACATCGGGTTGGTGTTGTTGTGCCAACTCTACCCCTTCATATCCAGATGCTGTACCCGTTACCCGCCAACCTCTCAACTTTTCTAGGCTAATCCGAGCAATTTCTCGAATGTCCATTTCATCATCGATTATTAATATATGTTTGCTTGCCATTTGAGGAAGAACGCCCCGATCAGAGCTAGGATATATAGATTTAATTAAATTTAATAACTAATTCTCACCCTACACTGTAAGTGATAAATAAGGCAATAGCTAACGACTCCCAGTTTCGTAGACCTTCAAAGGGGTTAGAGCATGGCCCTTGTAGTTGCCTTCACAAGGTACAATGGAGCAGGTTCACTTTTGGGGAAAATAATCCTCAGCTTTCCAGTGGGCCCTTCAATTGTCCCTCCCTATTCCCCTCTGGATTTTGGAGGGAGTCGTCCACCTTACTTCCTGAAAAGAACCTTGTCCAATAGTCAAGATAAGAGTAACATTAGTAACCTTATTTGTCCTCCAGAGTCGGATATCCAATATCGGAGTACCGGTTTAATTTGGGGACGATATATCCCTCAACCTGATGAGAATGGATTCCAGCTCAAAGGATTAATTGTTACTGAGGATAATCAGTTCTTCCCCGCTTCCATCCGTTGGGGCTATTTTTTTAAGTGGCTGGAAAAAGATGATAATTTGGAGCAGTTCCATTGGTTTCGCTGTTGGACTAAACCCGATCGCGAAGCGGGCTATCATTTTATTCTTCGCAATGCCCTGAATCCCATCCCAGAGAACCTCAGTGGTGATGTCTTTTCAGTACGGGGACAGATTATTTTTAATTATGGGGGCAAAATTGCAGTTCGTATTAATCCCAATCGGAAAGATCCCAGCTCTAAGCTAGAAAAGCCATTTAAGTTAACGTTTCAGGGGATATTACCGAGCGAACCGAAAAATACTTTAGGGGAGTTTTGGGATTTTATGTTGGGGCGTGAGGGCAAGACATTGGTTGTCCTCGAAGCCAGAAAGATCAAAGATCGATTAAAAGATAGAAAACCAAAAGGGAAGGGTAAACCCAGTGGGAAGCCTTATCCATTGAAACCGAAGCCAGCTTCTCAAGAGTCTGATTCTGAGTCCGTTGCTTCCGAATCGTCTGCGTCTGAAGTGGCTACGGAACAATCCTCAGAATCATGACCCGGAATTTGCTTCCCTGGAGACCTCATACAGTGGTGGCGAAAATTTTTCTAGTAGTGGATTGTTTCATCTAATTTGATGCACTAGCTTTTGTTTGTAGTGAGGGATTGAGCAATCTCCAGCTAGGCTTTTAAGCACTCTTCGTGCTTACTACAAACAAAGCACTATTTTAGATGAAACAGTCCAGTACGCAGAAAGTAACAACCCTTTAAGGATTGGATATTAGTTTAGACCATCTAGCAGGCTTTCGATGGGTTGTCGCTCTAGATCTCGACCGATGAAGACGAGGCGGGTTTGTCGGGGTTCATCGGTATTCCAGGGGCGGTCGTAGAAGGTATCAAAGCGGTTTCCAACACCTTGGAGAACTAAGCGCATGGGTTTATTGGGGACTTGGACAAAGCCTTTAATCCGGTAAATTTCATGGTTTTGGACAAACTGTTGTAGGGTTTGGGTGAGTTGCTTGGGGTCGAAGGTGCGATCGCACACGACCTCAACTGAATTAATATGATCGTCATGCTCATGCTCTTCTTCATGGTCGTGGTGACTGGGACGAGAGTCTAGATTATCCTCAACAGCAGCATTAAAGCCTAATAAGACTTGAGAATCAATTTGCCCTTGATGACAAGCCACTTGTTTAACAGAAGGCGAAACTTCCTGTTTTAACCAGTTTTGTACTTGTTCTAAGCCAGGTTCATTGACTAAATCAGTTTTCGTCAATAAAATCAAATCCGCACAAGCTAATTGATCTTCAAATAATTCCTCAATCGGAGTTTCATGATCCAAATTTGGATCGGCTTTTCTCTGCTCCTCCAGTGCGTCTAAATCTCCCACTAAAGTTCCCGTGGCTAAAGCATGGGTATCCACCACCGTCACCACCCCATCTACAGTTGCCCCATTGCGAATTTCCGGCCAGCGAAACGCTTGAATCAGAGGTTTAGGTAGTGCCAGTCCAGAAGTTTCAATTACAATCGAATCGAGTTGATCTCGTCGCTCTAAGAGCTTTTGCATGGTGGGATAAAATTCCTCTTGCACCGTGCAACACAGACAGCCATTGGTGAGTTCCACAATATTATTATTGGGGTCTTCCTCTTCATCGCACACTTGACAGGAGCGCAATAAGTCCCCATCAATGCCAACTTCACCAAATTCATTGACTAAAACGGCGATTTTGCGCCCTTCCTGATTTTGGAGTAAATTGCGAATCAGGGTCGTTTTCCCTGCCCCCAGGAATCCAGTGATAATGGTTACGGGAATTTTATGCATGATTCTGTGCCTCGCAGAATAGTGATTAAACAGACTCACTTTGGCGGGCATTCTGACTTAGAGATGATGTAGATGTTTTCCATCTCCTTACAGTTGCGGGACAGTGTTGGATTTACACCAAGCTTTCCCCGTTACCTCTGATGGCTGCTCCCCACCAGAACCGAAGCACCGTTGATCATACCATAATTTCAACCCCATTCATTCCCCGTAGGGGCGGGTTATACCAAAATCTAGGATACAAATACATCAATTGTGTAAACCCGCCCTCACCATGAGCCAGTGCTTAATATTGCTCTAATCCTGATATACTCATGGATGGGGTCGATCGCGATCGTCACGGTAACATCAGGTCATCCCTAACTCAATCCTACATCCCCTTGGAGAAGACTATGGAAGAGGTAGAAACTCGTTTTGAGGTGCGTTTGATCCAACTTTCGGAACAGGTGGATCGGTTAACGACAGAACAGGACAATCTAAAAGCACAGCTTGCTCAGATGAAAGCATCTGGTTTATCCAATACGATACCCGCACAACCTGCTCCCCCTGCTGACACTCAACCCTTGCAGTCAGGGACTCAACCGGATGCACCCTCAGATGATATCCCCTTACAATCTTCTTCTGGACAAGATTATCTACGGTTAGATTTTCTGTTCAGGAATGGACGATGGAAAGAAGCGCACGAAGAAACATGCTTACATTTGGTTAAGGTGGCAAAGAAAAAGGGTTTGGGTTATATCGGGTTAGATGACTGGAAAACACTTAGCTCTGAAGATTTGCAGATTATTGAGCGTCTTTGGCTGAAATATAGTCATGGCAAATTTGGCTTTAGTCTTCAAAGTCAATTTTATAAGCAAGTGGGAGGCAACCTGGAATCTAGAGATGTAGTCTTTACAGATCTGGGACATATTGTCGGTTGGTATAACGATCGAGGTTGGATTAGGTCTAATGAATTGATCTTCGATCCTGAAAAAGCGGTAAAAGGACATTTACCTTATCTACAAGGAGTACCAGCATCTATCTATAAAATTTTTCTGTTTCGTGAGGAATGGTCTCAATTTCCAGCCATTCCAGACCTTGAAATACAAACGAGACAGTTTGCCGAAAAAGAACGGATTAGATCTTCTGACTTGTACAAAGAAGAAGTTGCCAGGGAACGGGAAGGAGAGCGAGAAACTCTCATCGATGCCTTTTTAAAGGACAAATTTACCGAAATTGATGAAGAACTCTTAGCCATCAAGCCAAAAATGATCGCCCTTCCCACAGGGAAGTTTGCTAACGCATTGCTAAAACTCGGTCAATGGTCTCGCGAACAACTTCTAGAATACTTACAAACCTGATTAGAAACCGAGTTTCTAGCCCCATAGGGTGCTTATCTTGTAGGGGTTTCATTAAACCGCGATTCGGCAGGTAGGGGCGAACGGCCGGTCGCCCCTACCGATTGTGTATACTC